>DATBYI010000849.1:0-3250 GCA_036513815.1 Solirubrobacteraceae bacterium | reverse complement strand
CGGCCGGCGTATCGCTCGGCCTCGGCCACGTTGTGGGTCGAGAACACGATCGTCGTACCCCGGACGGCCAGGCCGCCGATGAACTCCCACAGCCGCTCTCGCTGACGCGGGTCGAGCGAGGCCGACGGCTCGTCAAGCAGGAGCGCCGGGGGCTCGGAGAGGAGACCGATCGCGATGTTGACGCGCTGCTGGTTACCGCCGGACAGGCGGCCGACCTCCTCGCCGGCACGATCGGTCAGCCCGGTCTGCTCGAGCATGGTGTCTACGGCTATTTCTGGCTTGGCGAGGCGTTCGAGGCGGGCGAACAGCCGCAGGTTTTCCGCCACCGATAGCTTGGAATAGAGCGCCGGCTCCTGGGGCACCCACCCGAACGGCCGGCCCGGTTCGCGGACCACCTCGCCCTCGGACGGCTCGAGCACACCGGCCAGGATCGACAGGAGCGTCGTCTTGCCGGCGCCGTTAGGCCCGATGATCGCCACCACCTCGCCGGCGTGCAGCTCGAAGGTGATGTTGTCGAGGGCGGTCCGCGCGCCGAAGCGTCTGGTCAGGTCCCGGGCCGCCACCGTGACCCGGCGCTGGAGCGTTTCGACGCTGCTGGACAAGAGGCCCCAGGCTACCGCGCGTCGTTCGCCGGGCCTTCCCGTTCCTGATTTAGCTCGGCATGCGCACGCGCGGCGTGAGCGAGGCGCCGCAGGAGCGACAGAACGTGTCCCCCGGGCCAACCGCTCTGCCGCAGTCCGGACATCGATCGACGCCCACGTTGGTGAGCACGCCCGATCCGAGCGTGCCCCACGGCTCGAGGACCAGGTGCCGGTTCAGGTACAGGACGGTCTGGCGGATAACCGTCGCGATGGGCAGCGCCAGCAAGGCGCCGGCGATGCCGTAGATCTGGTAGCCGATGAGCAGCGCGAGGATGACCAGGATCGGGTTGATGCGGAGCGAGATCCGGAACACCTGCGGCGCCACGATGTGCCCCTCGAGTTGCTGCAGGACGACGAACAGCACAATCAGCCAGACGGCGGTGATCGGACTCTGGAACAGGCCAATAAGGATCGCGGGAAGCGGACCGATGATCGGGCCGATGTACGGGATGAACTCCATCAGTCCGTAGAACGCGCCGAGGAAGAGCGCGAACTGCTGGCCCGACTGGAAGATCCCGAGCGCACCGAAGATCCAGAGCCCCACCGCCGCGCTGGCGCCCATGATCAGGCTGAAGAGCAACTGGCCACGGACATAACCGGAAACCGCTCGCTGGACGAGCAGCGGGAAGTCATCTTCGGGCGTGCCGTCGCCCCGGGGCATCACGCGGCGGACGACGCGGTCGATCGATTTGGCGTAGACCAGCAGGTAGACAGACAAGACGAAGGTCAGGACCAGGTCGAACGACGTCGTGACGATCTGGGTGGCCAGGCCACGGGAGAACGAGACGATGTCGTTCGAGCGCTTGGCCAATTCCTTCTCGAGCGTCTGCAGCGCGGTGTGGCCCTGCGCCTGGATCTGGACCTTTATCCCATGCTTGGTCAGAAAGCGCTGAAGATCCGCCAGATCCCGGTTCGCCACGGCGGTGTAGTGCGGAAGGTTGTCCGCCACGCGGCCCACCTGCGTGCTCACCGGGTTGGCGAGGAGCACCCCGATCCCGACGAGGATGGCGAAGATCCCGATGTAGGCCAGCGGGATGGCCAGCCCTCGCGGCAGGCCACGGCGCGTCAGGATCTTCACGAGGGGGTTCAGGATCAGCGCGACCGTGCTGGCTCCGAGCAGGATCAGCACCACCACGCCCGCCGCCCGGGCGAGCGCCCACAGGCCCAGCAGGGCGAGCGGCAACAAGACCAGCTGGATCCAGCGAGGAACGACCACCGGCGCGGCCGGGGCGCCGGACGGAAGCAGGCCATGACGGGCGGTCGAGCCCGACTGCGCGGCGGTATCGGGGTGCTCGCTCTCGCCGAGGCCGCCGGCGGGGTCATCCGGGCCACCGCGACGGTCGTCGAAGCCGTCTGACTCCTCGCGCGCGCCGGCGGCGCCGGCGCCCGAGTTGGCGGCGCCCGATCGCCTAGGGAACCTCAAACGCATGCAACTGGAAGTATGAGCACCCGCAAGACATGAACGAAACGGTCTCCATCCTGTTCGTCGGCGACGTGGTCGGCGGGATCGGCAAGCGCACGCTGCTGACCCTGTTGCCGTCGCTCCGTGACCGCTATGCCCCCGACTTCGTCGTCGTCAACGGGGAAAACGCCGCCGGTGGCGTGGGGATCACGCCGAAAATCGCGCGCGAGATGCTGGCCGCCGGGGTCGACGTGATCACCCTCGGCAACCACACCTACCGCCACAAGGAGATCTACCCCTACCTCGACGAGGAGGAGCGGATACTCCGGCCGGCCAACTTCCTGGCCAGCCAGCCCGGGCACGGATCATGCGTGGTGTCGGGCCCGGCCGGCCGTCTCGGGGTCGTGTCGTTGTCCGGCAACCTGTTCATGAAGGCGGGGCGGCCGGCCTTCCCCGAGGCCGACGCTGCGCTCCGTGCGCTCGAGGGAAAGGTCGACCACGTCCTCGTCGACATGCACGCCGAGGCCACGAGCGAGAAGGTCGCCATGGGCTGGCACCTCGACGGGCGGGTGACCGCGGTGGTCGGGACCCACACCCACGTGCCGACGGCCGACGCCCGGGTGCTGCCCGGCGGGACGGCCTACATCACCGACGTCGGCATGACCGGGCCGCGCGGTGGCGTGATCGGCGTGCGGCGCGAGCAGGCGGTGACTTCGATGGTGACGCAGATGCCCATCCGCTTCGAGACCTCGACCGACGACCCGTGGCTCAACGGCGTGGTGATCCGGGCGGAGGGTCCGATGCGGGCGAGCGCGATCGAGCAGGTGCTCGTGCCGGCGCCGGGGGTGGTTTAGGGCGGCGTCGGGAGCGCGGTGGCGGGGTCGTTTCGGGCCCGTGCGGCCGGTCGTCCGCGGGCGGTGGCGGTGGCGCGCGGGTCCCGGCGGCGGCGATCCCCGTCGTGCGCGCGCGGGCGGTTGCGGCGATCCCGGTCGTCCGCGGGGGCGGTTGGCCGGGCCACCGTGTGGATCACGCGCCACTCCTCTCCCCCGATGGGGGGTGTGGCGTCTCGTCCACGGCCGGTTCAGGCGGTCAGCGCAACAGTTCTTCCATTTTCTCAGCTGGGGTCATCCAGTCGAGTGTCTTGCGGGGGCGACCGTTGAGTCGGGCGGCGATTTCGTCGAGAGCGATCTGGCTGCGAGCAGCCAGA
>DATBYI010000848.1:0-3966 GCA_036513815.1 Solirubrobacteraceae bacterium | reverse complement strand
CCAGTACTTGATCAGCGTCCTGCCGTTGATGACCCCGGCCGCGCGCAGGCCAAGGAGGATGAGCGGCATCTCGAACGTGAGCCCGACCGAGCCCATCGTGAGCACCTCGAACGAGTACAGGGGTTTCGCCTGGACGAGCGCTTGGAATTGCTCCGCGTTGTAGCCCTGTAGGAACCTGATCGCCGGCGGCAGCACGATGAAGTAGGTGAAGAGGACGCCGGCGAGGAACAGCAGCGGCGCGACGACCATGATCGGGAGCGCGACGGCCTTCTCGCGTGGGTTGAAGGCCGGGACCACGAAGGCATATATCTCGTACAAGAGCACGGGTATCGAGATCAGAATCGCGAAGTAGAACGCGACGGTCAGCGAGACCGTGAACGGCTCGCCGACCCCGATGGTTATGGGAACCGGTCCGGGAGACTTGGCCGGGAGCGCCTTGGCCGCGCTCTCGAGCTGCGAGCCAGCCGCGGTGATCAAGGAACGATCGGCGGGCGCGAGCGTCGTCGAGCTTCCGAGCTGCTTGAGATCGCCGGCGGCGTTCAGGAGGTGGCCGCGCTCGCCGACCTGATCTCCGGTGATTCCGCTGATGTGGTCTTTAGCGGTGGTCGAGAGGTGCTTGAGCGGTTGGTTCAGAGCGTTCAGCAGATGCGAGTTCTGCCAGAAGCAGACCCCGAACACGACCGCGAGCACGGAGACGCACACGATCAGGCGGCTCCGAAGCTCGTCGAGGTGGTCGACGATGCTCAGCCGGTCTTCATGGCCGATTGGCCGCAGGCGTTTTGCCATCCTTCACCCCTGAACGGCGTTCGCTAGCCGCCGATCGCTGACATGCTGCGGGCGGGCTGGATGAAGCCCGGTTCGCCCACGTGGTGCTTGAGCTCCTTGCGCCAGACCGCGTCGCGGATGATCCGCTCGAGCTCGCCGTCATCGGCGCCCGCGCGGATCGGCGTGCGCAGGTCGGTCTCGTTCAGCGAGAACAAGCACGTACGCAGCCGGCCGTCGGCGGTCAGGCGAACCCGGTTGCAGTCCCCGCAGAACGGCTCCGATACGGGATTGATGAAGCCGATCCGGCCCCGGCCGTCCTTGAAGCGATACACGCGGGCGGTGGCGTGGGGCTCGCGCGGCTCGGGCTCGAGCGGGTAGACGGCGTCGATCGCCGCGCGGATCTCGGCCCCGGTCAGCACCTGATCCTCGGTCCAGGCGTGGTCGCCGTCGAGCGGCATGAACTCGATGAAGCGGACCTCGTAGGGCGTGCGCCGGGCGAACTCGGCGAACGGGATCGCCTCCTCCTCGGTGAAGTCGCGAATGGCCACCGCGTTGATCTTGATCGGATGCGCTTCGGGGTATTCCGCCAGCTTTTCCAGTCCACGGAGGACCTGCGGGAGCGCGTCCCGGCGTGTGATCTCGAAGAACCGGTCGCGCTGGAGCGCGTCGATCGACACGTTGAAGCGGTCGATGCCGGCGCGCACGAGGGCCTCGGCGTCGCGCTCAAGGAGGAACCCGTTGGTAGTGACGGACAGGTCGTGCACGTCGTCGATGCTCGCGAGCATCTCGGCGAGGCGCGGGAATTCCCTACGGACAAGCGGCTCGCCGCCGGTCAGGCGCACGTCGTGGACGCCCATGGCCCCGAACAGCTCCACCAGGCGGGCGATCTCCTCGAAGCGCAGGATCTCTGCCCGCTCGAGCCACGGGAGGCCCTCGGCGGGCATGCAGTACTGGCAGCGGAAGTTGCAGCGGTCGGTTACCGACACCCGTAGGTCGCCGATCACGCGTCCGTGTCCGTCCTTCAGCGGTTCGAGCGGCATCGAACCAAAGAGCCTAGCTGTTGGAGTCGTCGGGCTGGGGCTTGGGAAGTAACTCGGACTATGTTCGCGTTTCTTCCCGAGGGGGCCGGGGGTCGGTCGCCAGCAGGCCGAACGCGACCATGTCCTGCCGGCCCTCCCGGCCCACCAGGTATGACCGCAGCACGGCTTCGCGGGTGAAGCCGCAACGCTCGGCCACACGCTGGGAGGCGGGGTTGGCGGTGGCGGCCATCAGGTCGATCCGCTCGAGGGCGAGGCTCCTGAAACCCCACTCGGTGATGAGCCGCACCGCGCGGGTGACGTGGCCCTGCCCGCGCGCCTGGGCGGCCAGCCAGTAGCCGACCTCCGCGCGCAGGTCGGGCCAGGAGAAGCGCAGCAGCGAGATGGATCCGAGCAGGTGGTCGCGATCGTCGGCGGCCACGATCGCGAAGGGCGTGCCGGAACCGGTCTGCATGGCGTCGTGGCGCGAGAGCAGGTAGGCGCGGGCGTCGCTCGGGCCGTAGGGATACGGCACGCGCGTCCAGCGCGAGATCTCGGGATCCTGGCAGGCGGCCACCAGGCCACTCAGGTCGGAGTCGCGCCAGGCCCGGAGCGCGGTCGGTCCGTCGACGAGGTGATCGCCCGGCAGCACGATCCGGCGTGGGACGCCTCGGCGGCGCCGGACGACTCTCATCGTCGCTCCTGGGCTCGGGCCTCGAGGGCGCGCTCGAGCCCGGGTACGTCGAGGTCGGGGGCCTGCTGCTCGAGCCAGCGCTGCGCTTCGATCCGGCCGCCCAGGGCGCGCAGCCCGCGATCGCCATGCTCGGCGACGAAGTCCCCAAGGGCATGCCGGCGCCGGGCGCGGAGGCGCCGTGCCGCCAGGTCGAGACCCGACCGGTGCGCCTCCAGGGCGTCGGCGAGCCCGTCGATGCCGGTGGGCGGCGGGATCGAGGAGACGGCGCAGATCGCGGTGTCGCTGGCACCGAGCGCCATGAGCGCGGCGTTCAGGTCGGCGAGGGCGCGGCGCGCCGGGCTCTCGAGATCGGCTTTGGTCAGGACGAGCACGTCGGGAACCTCCATGATCCCCGCCTTCAGGAACTGGAGCACGTCGCCCGACGCCGGCTGCAGAACGACCGCCACCGTGTCGGCCACGTCGGCCACCTCGGTCTCCGACTGGCCGACGCCGACCGTCTCGATCACGACGACGTCGAACGCCGCCGCGAGCGCCGCCGCGGCGGTCCGCGTGGCCGGCGCGAGGCCGCCGAGGCGATCTCCCGCGGCGGTCGAGCGGATGAACAAGGATCTGTCGCGCGGATCGGCTTCGATCCGCGCCCGGTCGCCGAGCAGCGATCCGCCCGACCGGCGCGAGCTCGGATCGACGGCGAGCACGGCCACGGAGCGCCCGCGGCCGCGCCACTCGGCGACGAGCCGGCTGAGCAGCGAGGACTTGCCGACGCCGGGGGGTCCGGTCACCCCGACGACGTGTCCGGCCGCCTCGCCACCGAGCGCGGCGGGGGAGACCTCTCGCAGCAGCTCGTCCGCCTGCTCGCGATCCTTTGGCGAGCGGCTCTCGATCAGGTTGAGCGCAGCCGCCGCGGCGGTCAGGTCCCGCTCGCGCAACCGCCGGCCCAGCTCGCGGCCGCTGGCCACGACGCCCGCCCCGTTCAAGTCAAGCGCCCACGGCGGTCTCGACGCCGTGGCGGTCGGCGACGAGCCCGACGATGTCGCGCATCATCCCGTTCAGGTTCCAGTCCTTCGGGGTGTACACGGCGGCGATGCCCGCCTGGCGCAGGGCCTCGGCGTCGGCCTCCGGAATGATCCCGCCCACCACGACCGGCACGTCCTCGACGCCGGCGTCGCGCAGGGCGTCGAGGACCGCGGGGATCAGCTCGCGGTGCGATCCGGACAGGATCGAGAGTCCGATCACATGGACGCCCTCCTGCGCGGCGGAATTGGCGATCTGCGACGGGGTCAGCCGGATGCCCTCGTAGACGACGTCCATCCCGGCGTCGCGGGCTCGCACGGCGATCTGCTCGGCGCCGTTGGAGTGGCCGTCGAGCCCGGGCTTGCCGACGAGGAACTTGAGCCGGCGCCCGAGCCCCTCGCTCACCCGCTCGACCTCTTCGCGCAGCTCCGCGATGTCCTCGGTGGGCGCGGCGACCGCCTCGCCGACGCCCGTGGGCGC
>DATBYI010000847.1:0-4119 GCA_036513815.1 Solirubrobacteraceae bacterium | reverse complement strand
CTGCTGGCCGAGGTTGAAAGCGCCGGCGGTCTCGGCCGGCTCGGGGGGATCGTGCGCTTGTCCCCGAGACGGCCGTGTGTTTGCGCCATTGCCGATACCAGCCCCACCGGCTTCGGCGCGATGCCCGTTGGTGTGAATCTGAGTGCCGTTGGTTCGGTGGACCTCTTCGTGGTCGTCCCTCGGCGTGGTTAAGCATGTCTGCCCCGGAGCCGCCGATTCGGCTTCGCTGGCTGCCGTCTCTCCGAGGACGGACCGGCCGGCGCTGCGCCGAGTCGCACGCCACAGCGAAGCGATGAGCAAGCGACCAACCAGTACCAATGTCAGCGCGAGCGCCACACCGCCCAGGATGATCAGCCACGGCACACCTACCGAACGAGGCCGGTGGGCTGACCTTCCGGGCGTCCTGCGCGCTGCACTCGCTGGACGCTTCGGCAGCGGAGAAGTGACTGTGGAGCTCGTCGGCCGCGGGCTCAGGTTCGATCGTATCGTCGATCGCGCGGACTTTGGCGCGAGCGGGTTCGACCGGCGGACGGATGGCCCGCGGTTAGCCAGACGCTCAAGCGTGCGCGGGCCAGCAATCCCGGTGACCGGCAAGCCGTGCGCTCGTTGGAACCGCCTGACTGCTCCTTCGGTGAGAACGCCGTACCGGCCATCGATCGGGCCCGGCGAATCGCCGGCAGACGCCAGGTGCCGCTGCAGGGCACGGACGACCTTTTCGCCGCCGGGTTGATCGCCTGCCGCCGGGCCGAGGACTAGAACTGGCTTGCTAAGCGCGGCCCACGTGCGCGGACCCACGACGCCGTCTACCTGCAGGCCGTGCGCTGCTTGGAACGCGACCAACGCGTCGCGCGTATGCGGTCCGAAGAGTCCGTCGATGTGCCCGGGCGGATAGCCCCCGGCCTCGAGATCACGCTGCAGGACTCGCACAAGCGGAGAACCGCCGGGGATGCTGTACCCGCTGCCTAACGCCAGCACTGAGTCGCCGAGGCGGGCGTGGGAGGCGCGCGGTGGTGCCCCGCTGGCCCGGTTGGCCGCGGAAGTCGTCGGCTCAGGACCGGTGCCCGTTCCGAGCGCCGTCGCCGGGAAACCCAGAACGAGCATGCTGGCAGCGAGCGTCCACCACGCTCCAGTTCTTGGCTTCTTCCGGAGGCGGAACCCACGCGGTATGACTTCCGTCGTTGCTGAGTCCTCGCTCGTGTATGTCGCAGCGCCAGAACGCGAGCGGTCACCAGATCCCGGCAGCCCTGTGGCGAGCCCGGGCGACGGGTGCCTCGGCGCGGGCGAAGGCCGCGCGTCGGTCGGCGGGACGAGCCGGGCGGCCTTTTCCTCTTCGGCCCGGAGCCACCACGTCACCGAGGTCTCTCGCTGCATCCACCTCCGGCCTCGGTGGCCGGGGGGTAGCGGAGCTGACTGAGCGTTGAGCGGCTGCGTCGCGACAGGTTCTGTCGCGACAGATTCTGTCGCGACGCGGCTCGTCGCGCTCGTCGCCGTCGCGACGGGCTGTATCCCGGGCGCTCGTGTGATGGACGCCTTCGTCGCGGCGCAGTCGGCGAGAGAGGGATCCGGCGGGGCGGTCTTCGTCGGCGCCGTGATTGCAGTCGCCTGTCCGAGCTGCTGGCCAGGGGTGGTCAAGCCGCTCTCCCGTGGGCCGCTCGTGGGACTCGACAACGCGCCGGGCGTGCCGCTGGTGATGACGCTGGGCAGTGCCTGGGAAGTCCGGTCGGAATCGACGGTCGTCGGCGCTGCGTCCACAAAACTCCGTGCTCGCGCCTCCGATGCTGGGCTCGATCCGACCGGCACCGGAGAAGCCAAGGACCCGTTTGGCTCACTGGCGGAGGCCATCGTCCCGGCCGGCGCAGACTTCGCGGCGGCGACGAAGACCAACCGACTGGCGGTTACCATCAGGCCGACAAACTGAAGCGGTGAATGGTTCGCACGCACTGTGACTCTGCTCTCGATCCCACCCCGGTCGAGGAGAACTAACAACCAATTTGGCCCCCAAATTCGGCCTCGAACCTAGTAAGTAATCGATGTGTCAGCAAGCCTCAAATCAAATTTTCACTCGGAATTTGCGGAATTTTTTGTGCGAACATGCATTGAAAAGCCACTTAGAAACTGATATCGCGACATGTCGCGACACGGTCCGGAGGCGATTTCTTGCCGCACCCGATCTCGGTAAGACAGATGAGTCGAAATCGGGAGCATTTGGACCGGTCGCTCGAGGGCGAAGAGCCTTTGAGCTTTTCCGTCAGGCGAGGGACGAATCGCGACGGACCCGCTCAACACGTCGGCGCCCATCAGCGACGAGCAGCCTCCGTCATACCGCCAGTGAGGTTGGCGGCCGCGGGTGTGGTTTCGGTCGTCTCGCTCGCCGAGCCTCACGCTCGCTGTCTACCTGGCCGGCTCCGACCTGTTCGCACATCGAGCGCGGAATGACACGGTCGTCCGAGGTCGCCCTGCCGATCGACGGAGCGGTAAGCGCCGGCCTTCTATCGGCACATTTACCGACCGCCACCTCGGGGCAGACGCCGGTCGTTCGTGCCGGGGCAATGAGCGGGCTTACGGTGCCGGAACGCCGGCCCCCGGTACGTACGAATTCGACGTCGCGATCAAATTCGACGTCGCGATCATCCACGAGGAACGCATCGCTTCCGACTGCGGACGCCTGGTCGCGACGATCCAGACGGAGTCGCGACCGCCGCGACGGAACTCGCCTACCGGAACTGACGGCGACTCGTCTTCACGATACGTCGCTCGGGGTGCGGCCACGCCGGGGCGCAGCATCAGCCACAAGTTCGGCCGAGGCCGCGATCACTGGGGTCCGTGCGGCGGTCGGTGCGCCGGACAGCTCGCACGCCAGTTGAAGACGCTCGACGACCAGCCTGTGGGCGAGACCAATCAGCTTCGACGTGCTCGGGACGTCCTCCGGAGCCACCACCCCGGTCGCGGTGGCGATCCTTCGGAACTCATTTCCACCACCACCGCCGCAGAGGGCTCCTCACTCCGCGCGGCATCGGGGTCGAACGCCCAGCAGGCTCTTAAAAGACGAAACCTCCGATCTCTCGGAGGCCTCGATTACCAGCGATTTTGAGTAGCGGGGGCGGGATTCGAACCCGCGACCTTCGGGTTATGAGCCCGACGAGCTACCAGACTGCTCCACCCCGCGGCGGACCAATGATGATAGCAATCCGGGCAAGAGCGGCGCGGGAAAATGGCGGGCGGCGGAGGGGCGCGCCGGGCCGGTGGCGATACCGCCCGCGGGTGGCGAGAATGCCGGTGGCAAGATGCCGATGGCAAGAATGCCGATGGCAAGAATCGATGACAAGGAGGGTGAAGGCTTGAAAGCTGTCCGCTTCGTCGATCCGAACGGCGAGACCCGGATCGGCCGGCTTAACGACGCGACGATCACCGACGCCGGCGCGGCACCCCCGACCGGCTTCCTGCCGACCGAGACGGCATGGATGGCGATCGAGGCGGCCGACGGTCCCGAATACGAGCGATCCCACGTCAAGCTGCTGCATCCCGTGCACCCGGGCAAGATCCTCGCGATCGGCGTCAACTACCGCTCGCATGCTGAGGAATCCGGCATCAAGATCCCATCGGTCCCCGTCGTCTTCGCGATCTGGCCCTCGTCGCTGATCGGGCACGGCGCAGAGATCGTGATCCCGAGGGAAGAGACGCGCCCGGACTACGAGGGCGAGCTCGCCGTGGTGATGGGCCGCGGCGCCTACCGCGCCGACCGAGACGAGGCGCGTGCCGCGGTCGGCGGCATCGCCGCGTTCAACGACGTCTCGGGCCGGCGCGCGCAGCTCGAGACGCCGCTCAAGCAGTACACGCTCGGCAAGAGCTTCGACACGTTCTCGCCGATGGGTCCGTGTATCGCATCAGCGGACCGGATCGACCTCGAAGACATCGACGTCGCCACGACGCTCAACGGCGAGGTCATGCAGAACAGCAACACGTCCGACCTCATCTTCTCGGTCGTCGACCTGATCGTCTACCTGTCGGCCGGCGTCACGCTCGAGCCGGGCGATGTGATCGCCACCGGCACACCCGGTGGCGTGGGCCAATCGCAGGAGCCGCCGCGCTACCTCACGCCCGGCGACACCATCAACATCG
>DATBYI010000846.1:0-5960 GCA_036513815.1 Solirubrobacteraceae bacterium | reverse complement strand
CTGTGCGCTCTCGCCGACATGCCGAGGCCCTCGGTCATCCTGAGCGACGAGGCGCAGCCCAACACGTGGGTCGTGGACTTCCCTGGCCGGCCGCCGCGGCTGTACATCACGCGGGGCCTGCGCAACATGCTGACGCTCGAGGAGCTTCAGGCGGTGCTCGGGCACGAGCTGGCGCACATCGCAAACCGCGATGCGCGCGTGACGAGCGTCGTCGAGTGGCCCAGCGCGGTGATGCTGCGCGTAAACGCCGGAGCCGGCATCGACGCCATCTTCGTCGGCGCCATCGGACTGCTCTCGCACCTCGGGGTCACGATCCTCTCGCGCTACCGGGAGCTCGCGGCCGACGCCGGATCGGCGGCCATCATCGGTCGGCCATCCGCCCTCGCCTCCGCGCTGCTCAAGGTGTCGGACTCGCTCGGGCAGATACCGGCCAAGGATCTGCGCGCCGCGGCAGCCCTCAACGCCTTCAACCTCGTCGCGATCCCGCCGCGAAGCCGACTGGTTCGGCGCGTACGGCTGTTGGCTCGGATCACGGCAACTCACCCTCCGCTCCAGGCGCGGCTCGACGCCCTTTACGAGCTCGAGCGCTGCCAGCAGGCGCGCCGCGTCTGAGCTGCGCCCCTCACGGCACTCAATAAGCTGAACGTGGATCGTGTCCGCGTCAACGTCGCTTCAGACTGATATCGCCAGCCAGCTCGAGCGCCGCCGCCGCACCGTGGCGGAGCGATGGAACCTCGGCTCGGAAGCGGTCCTCATCGGTGCCGGCGATCCGATTCACATTCCGGGTCGGGCGGATCTGACCTACCCTTTCCGCGCGCACTCCGAGTACTTCTACCTGACCGATCGCGAGCGCCCTGGCGGGGTCCTGGCCTTCGATCCGGATGAGGGCTGGATCGACTTCGTCGTACCGGTATCGCGGGATGAGCTCGTTTGGGAGGGCGCGCCCGCGGACGCGCAGGAGGGCGTCCCGATCGCCGAACTCGAGCCGTGGTTGGCCGCTCGCCGTGACCGCCCGATCGTGAACCTGGGTGCGCCCGTCGCCGGGGTCCCGCCCGCCGACGAGCTCGCCGCCGAGCTTCGCCGCCACCTCAACTATGTTCGCCGCGAGAAGGACGCCGTCGAGCTCGAGCGGATGCGCGCCGCCGAGCGCGCGACCAGGGCAGGCTTTGCCTCGGTCGTGCCGCTGCTCAGCGCCGGCCGGACCGAGCGGGCGGTGCGGATCGAGCTCGAGGCGGAGTTCTTCCGCCAGGGCGCGGACGAGTTGGCCTTCGAGACGATCGTGGCCGGCGGTGCGAATTCGGGCGTGCTCCACTTCCCGCCGACGGCCAGGCCGCTGCAGGACGGAGAGCTGGTGCTGATCGACGCCGGTGGCGAGTTCCGCGGCTATGCCAGCGACGTGACGCGAACGTATCCCGTCTCGGGCTCGTTCACGCCCGAGCAGGCAGCCGTCCACGAGATCGTGAGACGCGCCGGCGAAGCCGCCACGGAGCGCGCTGTGCCCGGCACCGAGTTCCGCGACATCCACCGGACGGCGGCCCTGGCCATCGCCGAGGGCCTGACCGACTTCGGTTTGCTGCGCGGCGGGCCCGACGTGCTCGTCGAGAGCGGGGCGGTGTCGCTGTTCTTCCCCCACGGAATCGGCCACATGGTCGGGCTGGGCGTCCGCGACGCGGGCGAGGTCCTGCCCGGCCGTGAGCCCGAGCCTGGCCTGCCCCGCATCCGCGCCGACCTACCCCTGCTCGCGGGGCACACGCTGACGATCGAGCCCGGGATCTACTTCATCCCCGCCCTGCTCGCGGATCCGGACACCCGCGCTCGGCTCCGCCAGCATGTCGACTGGGAGCGGGCCGACGCCCTACTCGGCTTCGGCGGCGTCCGGATCGAGCACAACGTGCTTCTGACCGACGAGGGGCCGGAGATCCTGACCGCCGACATCCCCATCCTCGGCTGAGCCGTCCCCGCGACGATGCGGCTGGAGGTGCCAGGACACGAGATCGTCGGCATCCGCGCGGCCAATCCGGGACCGTTCACGTTGAGCGGCACGAATTCGTGGATCGTGGGACGCGGGCCGGCCTGGCTCGTCGACCCCGGCCCGGCGCTCGATGAGCACCTCTCGGCCCTGTGGGATGAGATCGACCGGCGGGGCGCCCTCGGCGGCATCCTGCTGACTCACGACCACGCCGATCACAGCGAGGGGGTGCCGGCGATGCGAGGCCGGTACCCGGGCGTTCCGGTGGCCGCCGCACGCGGAGACGTGGATGTGGTGCTGGGCGATGGCGACCGGTTCGGCCCCTTCGAGGTCGTCGCGACGCCCGGGCACGCCCCGGACCACCTTGCGTTCCTGCGCGGGGGTGTCGCGTTCACAGGCGACGCGGTGCTCGGCGAGGGGAGCGTGTTCATCGCCCCCGATCCGGACGCGCTCGTCCGCTACCTGGACGGGCTGGGCAAGCTCCGTGCGCGCCGGCTCGAGCTTCTCTGCCCCGGGCATGGTCCACTCGTCCGCGACCCGGACGCCAAGCTCGACGAGTACATCTCCCACCGGCTCGACCGCGAGCGGAAGCTGCTCGCCGCCCTCGACCACGGCAAGCGCGGCGTGGACGAGCTGCTCGACGAGGCGTGGGCCGAGGTGCCGCCCGCGCTGCGCCCGGCGGCGGCGGTGACGCTGGCGGCGCACCTCGACAAGCTGGCCGCCGAGGGTCGGCTGCCCGCGGGCGTGGAGCGCCCTGATCTCACGCTCGGCTAGAACGCGCTATCTGATCGGGACGAGGCGTTGCCTGGCGATCTCGAGCGCGGCGGTCAGCGGCGTCGTCCCCGACGCCTCGGCCTCGTCGAAAATCTGGTGAAGGGTGTCCCTGATCTCGCGCACTCGCCGGCGTGCCGTCGCCGGGTCGTAGCCGTGCTGCTCCTCGGCGATGTTGATCAGGCCGCCGGCGTTGGCGACGAAATCGGGCGCCCACAGGATCTCCCGCTCCGCGAGCAGGTCGGCCACGGACTCGCTGGCGAGCTGGTTGTTGGCCGCGCCGGCGATGATCCGGCAGCCGAGCCTGGGCACTGTTTCGTGGTCGAGGACGCCCCCGAGCGCACACGGCGCGAGCACGTCGACGTCGAGTTCGAGCGCCCGCTTGGGGTCGCACCAGTCGGCGTCCAGTTCTTCGGCCAGCTGGCGCTTGCCCGGGTCGATGTCGCTCAGCACGAGCCTCGCGCCGGCCCGGGCGCATCGCTTCGCGGTGCGTGATCCGACGTGTCCCAGCCCGACCACCGCCACCGTCCGCCCGCGCAGCGAAGTCGACGAGAACACGCGCTCGCAGCAAGTACGGATCGCCGTGTCCACGCCCAGTGCGGTGAACGGGCTCGGGTCCCCCGAGCCGCCCATGCCGCGGGGAAGCCCGGCCACATGACGCGTGCGCTGGGTGATCACGCGCATGTCGCGGCTCGAGGTGCCGACGTCCTCGGCGGTTATGTACAGGCCACCGAGCATCTCCACGGTGTCGCCGAAGTCGAGCAGCGCGGCCGCTCTGCGCGCCGAGGAGAGGGCCGCGCCCGGCGTGGTCATGATGACGCCCTTGCCGCCGCCGAGCGGGAGGTCGGCAACGGCAGACTTGTAGGTCATCGCGCGCGAGAGGCGCAGCGCGTCGCGCAAGGCCTGACGGGAGTCGTCGTAGCTCCACATCCGGCACCCGCCCAGCGACGGACCCCGAACCGTCGAGTGAACCGCGACGAACGTGTAGAGCCCCGAGCGAGTGCCGCGCCGGACGAGCACGGTCTCGTGATCGAGCGTCTCCAGGTAGCTGTCGGTGGTGGCCGGTGCCGCCGCGGACAGCGTGCTCACTGCTCGGGGGACGGGGTCCCGCCCGTCGATGACCCGTTGGCGGTCGATGAGCCGGTGCCGCTGGTGCCCGAGGAGCTGTCGGTGGGCGCGCCCGAAGAGGAAGTCGGTGGGGTCGACGTGCCGGAGCCCGAGGCGCCGCTCGAGTTAGAGCCGCTCGTCGTCTGGCCGGTTTGCGTCGACCCGGTGCCGGTGGAGGACGAGCTGCCCGTGCTCGAAGTCGAACTCGAGGTCGAATTCGAACTCGACGTGGACGTGCTCGAGGAGGAGCCTCCCGCCGCGACGCCGGTGCCGTCGCTCGGCTTGCTCGGGGTGGCGCCGCCCGGGCTGACAACGGTGGAGATTCCGCCGGTGGCGCGCATCTTCGTGACCGTCGTCGTCGTGGTCGTGGTCGATGTTGCCGGCAGGGCCTGGGACGCCGTGGACGGCAAAGACGTCTGCGTCGATGCCGCCTGGGCAGCGCCCGAAAGCTGCGACTCGGCGGGCGGGGTGAGCATCGGCGTCGAGGCGCCCGGCGGCGCGTCGGCGGCCAGGTCGGTGGCCAGCGCCGCGGCGGAGTGGGCGACCGAGGGATGCGAGGACGCAACGTGAACCACGCGCGCGCGATGATGATGGTGGGCCGTGGTCGGAAGGCTGTGCTGGAGCTCGACCGCGCCGCCCGCCGTCACGACCGCCGCGGCGAGAAGCGTCACCACGTGCGTCGCGCCTGCGCTCATCGCGCCCACCGAGACGATCGCCGTTCCACCGCCGGCTGCCCCGCCCGCGGCCAGCGCGCCGCCGGCGGCGCCGCTGCTCGCTCCGGCTCCGCCGAGTCCGAGCAGGTTGGCGACCACGCCGATGGGACCCAGCGTCGGGACGATCGCCGCGAACCGGCGGCTCACGCCGCGCAGCTGGTGGCGGAACTCGCGACAGCCATCGCAATCGCGCATGTGACGGCGTGCCGTCGCGTTGGGACGCAGCCCGCCCTCGTGCGAGACGATCAGCTCCTCGCGGATCTCCGAGCACGCGGTGTCGCGTGCCTCGAGCGCCTGGGCCAGACCCAGCCTGGCGCGCACCAGCAGCGACTTGACCGCGGGGACCGTGACGCCGAGCGCCTCCGACATGTCTGCGTAGGACATGCCGCTGAGCTCACGCATCAGGAGGGCGGAGCGCTGCTGGTCGGGCAAGCGGCGTACGTCGGCGATCAGTCGCCTGAGCGACTCGCGCCGGTCGGCCTCGGCGATCGGGTCGTGCGCGGGCGAGCGCAGAAGCTCGAGCACCTCCGGCGGCGGGGGTGCCGGGCGTCGCAGCTCATCGATGCACCGGTTGTGCGCGACCCGGTAGAGCCACGCGCGCAGCGCGAGCTCCCGGTCAGACGCGCGCAGCGCCGAATAAGCCCGCACGAAGATGTCCTGCAGAGCGTCCTCGGCGTCCTGGCGGTGGAGGAGCATCTGGCGCGTGTAGGCAAACAGCCGCTGCCGGTAGCGGTCGTGGATGACACGGAACGCCTCGTCGTGGCCGGCGCGGAACAGCGCCACCAGCTGTTCGTCCGAGCGCAGGCGGAGCAGGGGTGGCGGAGGACTAGACCCAAGTGAAGCCCGAGTCCGGGCTACTGCTGCCGGTGCTGGGAGTGCGGAGGCTTCCACCTTGAACCCGTGCTCACTCTAACGTGCGAGCCGGGAGAAGGTTTCGCAATTCTGAGTATTCGAGCCCGGTCGGGGCGCCCGGCGGTCAGGACAAAGACACCATCACGTGCTTGATCTCGGTGTAGTCCTCGAGCGCGTACATGCTCAGGTCCTTGCCGTAGCCGGACTGCTTGAAGCCGCCGTGCGGCATCTCCGAGGCGAGCGGGATGTGGTCGTTGATCCACACGCAGCCGAAGCGCAACGCGTTGGCCACGCGCATGGCCCGTCCGACGTCGCGCGTCCAGACGCTCGAGGCGAGCCCGTACGGCGTCGCGTTGGCCCAGGCGATCGCCTCCGCCTCGTCGGTGAACGGCTGCACGGTGATGACTGGTCCGAAGATCTCCCGCTGGACCATCTCGTCGTCCTGGCGCAGCCCGGCCACGACCGTCGGCTCGAGGAAGAAGCCCGGGCGATCGGGCTCGTGGCCGCCGGTGGCAAGCTCCACATGGTCGGGTCGGCGCGCGAGGAAA
>DATBYI010000845.1:0-17608 GCA_036513815.1 Solirubrobacteraceae bacterium | reverse complement strand
GAGCCGGGAGTCGACCGCGCGGAAGCATCCGCGCACGTGGTCGTTGATCACGCCAACGTTCTGCATGAACGCGTAGACACTGGTCGGCCCGACGAAGCGGTATCCCTGCGACTTCAACTGCTTGGCGAATGCCTCCGCCTGGGGCGTCGACGTGGGGAGGTCCGCGATCGAACGCGGCGCATGCTTGCGGCTGCTCTCGTAGGACCTCGCGAGCTCCGCAAGCGTCGGGGACGCGGGGCTCATCGCGCGCGCGTTGTCGACGGTCGCCTGGATCTTTGCGCGGTTACGGATGATCGAGGGATCCTGTACCAGCCGGTCGACGTCCCGCTCCGTCATCGCGGCCACCCGCGCGATGTCGAAGCCGTGGAACGCCCGTCGGAATGCATCCCGCTTGCCGAACACGATCGACCAGCTGAGACCGGCTTGGAACACGCCCAGCGTGAGTGCCTCGAACAATGCCGGCTCCTCGTAGGTGCGCGTGCCCCACACCTCATCGTGGTAGTGGGCCAACGCGCTATCACCGTCTTTGACCCAGGCACAGCGCCGCTTGCCGTCGCTACCGATGATCAGGTCGACGTTCATCGGGTCACGAGCCTGCTGTGGTCGAAGTGACGGCACGACACCGGTGACGAGGCTGCCACCGACGCGTCTCCGTCACATCCCACGAACGCGCCATCCCAAAATGCCGCCGAACGGGTGCAGCGAGTGGCTCGGCCGGGAGGCGTCGCATGGGCCGTCGATCTTGACATCCGCGCGTTGGGGGTTTGAGCTCGGGGGCGGCGCGACGTGCTAGCGACCGTTCGGGGCTGAATCGGACGCCGGTTGCGGCCGATGAGCGACGCTCGCGGACGGAGTTTACATATCGTGCGTCTATGCCATAACAAGGCTAGCCAAGGGTGGCCGTGCGGTTGCTGCTCACCCGATTGGGATGATGACTCGGCGTTCGGGATGCGTTTGGCTTCCCGGCAGATTGGTTGGTGATCAGGCGTCCTCTACACCGAGGTCGAGTGAGTGGCTGATGTCCGCGCGCGATAGCTCCCACGCGATCGACAACATCGTTGTGGTGCTGTTCGAGAACCGTTCGCTCGATAACGTGCTCGGACGCCTGTACGGCCCCGAGGACGGGAAGAACTTCGACGGGGTCATCGGCAAGGACCTGAGCAACCCGATCCCTGAGTGGGCGCAGCACGGCGCCGACCGTGAGGTTGTGCCCTATACGGTCGCGACCGACATGGACGCGCCCAACCCGGATTCGGGTGAAGAGTGGTTCCACACCAACACGCAGCTGTTCAACGTGCTCGACGCCCAGAACCGCTTCAAGGGCGCAAAGGAGGTGACCGCACCGTGGAACGCACCCCCGCCGGGAGTAACGCCAACGATGGACGGCTTCGTTGCCGACTACATCAGCACGTTCACCGCCGAGGTGGGCCGTCAGCCGACCTACGAGGAGTACGCCCACATCATGACCGGGTACACCCCGGAGCAGCTCCCCGTGCTCAATGGGATCGCGCGCGACTTCGGCGTCTTTGATCATTGGTTCTCCGAGGTGCCGTCGCAAACGTTCATGAACCGCTCCTTCTGGACGGCGGCGACATCGTCCGGGATGGTCGTCAACGGCCCGGTGAAGAAGTGGTTCAGCAAGAACGACGCGGAGACGATTTTCGAACGGCTCGAGCAACACGGCAAGACGTGGAAGATCTACGTGATGGAGCCGATGTCGCTCTCGTTTCACGGCATCATCCACTACTCGCGCCTAAAGGATCGGCTGGCGACGAACGTGGTGCCGTTCGCCGAGTTCGAGCGGGACGCGGCCGCCGGAACGCTGCCTAACTTCTCGCTCATCGAGCCGAACTTCATCTCCGGGCACGGCGACTACCATCCGGCATTCGGCCGCTCACTGGGTCCCACTGTCGACGTAACGACGCTCGATCCTCCATCCTCGATGCTGGCCGGCGAAGCATTCCTGGAGCGCATCTTCAACGCCTACCGTGCCAGCGCGTCGGAGTCGGGCTCAACCGTCTGGAACACCGCCCTGCTGATCGGCTGGGACGAGCCGGGCGGAACCTACGACCACGTGCCTCCCGGACCGGCCCCTCCGCCCGACCCCAACGCATCGGCCGGCGAGCTGGGCTTCACGTTCGACCGATCCGGCTACCGGGTTCCGGCGATCCTCGTCTCCCCCTGGGTCCCGAAAGGCTCCGTGTTCAACGACGAGTACCGCCACACCTCGCTGATCGCGACGTTACGGAAGACCTGGAACCTCGGTGGTGCATTCACGCGACGTGACGCCTCCGCGCGCGCCTTCGACGACCTCTTCACGCTCCAGACGCCGCGTGACCCCGACACCTGGACCAGCTTTACCGCGCTCCCCGTCCCGGCGTGGCACCTAGACGAAGAAGCCCTCAGCAACGGGCTCAGCGGCCTGGGCAAGAACATGGGACTCGGCATCATCGAGCACGCCCGCGAGCTCGGACTCGAGCTCCCGCCACAACTCGACGATCCGGCCGTCGAACCCACGCCCGAGGACATCATCGAAGTCTTCAGACGGGTCGCCGGGCAGTACTTCCCCCTCCTCGCCGCGGACAGGGTGATTCACTGAGCGCGTGGTGATCTCGCAGGAGTACGGCGAAGTCCCGGTCGGGGATCGAGCAATGCGCACCTTCGTGGCCGCCCCGCGGGCGGCTGGACGCTACCCGGGAGTCGTGTTCTACTCGGACATCTTCCAACTCACAGACTCGACGCTGCGATGGTGCATGCGACTGGCCGGTTATGGCTTCGTGGTCGCGGCACCGGAGATCTACCACCGCATCGAGACCGCCGGCACCGTGCTCGAGTTCGACGACGAGGGAAAGCGCCGTGGACAGGCAGACGCCGACGCCACGCCCGTCGCCGACTTCGACGACGATATCCGTGCGGCGCTTGACTGGCTCGAGGCTCACGACCGCGTGGCCGACAGCGGCCTGTGCGCGACGGGGCACTGCACCGGCGGGCACTTGGGCTTCCGCGCCGCGTTCGACCCGCGCGTGCGCGCCACGGCGCTCTGGTACCCGACCGGTCTGCACGATGGGAAGCTCGGCCGGGACGCCGACGCGGGCTCGCTCGGCCGCGCGTCGGAGATCCTCGGAGAGATGCTGCTCATTTTCGGCACCAGCGATCCGCACACTCCCGAGGAGGGCCGTGCAGTCATCAAGCGCGCGCTGGAGGAGGCGGGCGTGGAGTTCCGCTGGCGTCTGTACGACGCCGAGCACGCCTTCGGGCGGGACGTTGGGCCACGGTATGACCCGGAGGCGACCGACGCCGCATTTGCCGAGACTGTTGCCCTGCTCAGGACGTAGCCGCCGGTTCTTGCGGCGGCCGCGGCCATCGACGCTTCAGGAACCTCAGGTAGAACGCCCCGAAGATCACGACAATCCCGACATTCGCTGCTAGCCGCTCCCAGAACCGGTGCCTGAAGAAGAGGATGTCCACGCCGACCACGACGGCCACCAGCGCCAGGACGTACAGCACGACGGCTCCCCGTCTTCTCATCGTCTCGTTGTACTACGCGCGACGGACTGGAGCAAGCGCGGCGCGCAGCGGCTACTGGGGCCGGCGGCGCCCTGGCGCCGGCCCCAGTGTGGTTCGCAACCAGATGCAGCTATCGCGAGCGCCAGCCGCTGACCCTACGGCCCTGTCCACTGGTGCCAATCAATTGGCTGTGGATTTCCGGACAGGGGGCTGCGGTTGGCATCGTTAACCGTGAAGAGATCCTGCCCCCAGGAAAGGTTCCGCAACACGTTCCCGGCATCGATCCCCCATTCCGTTTGCTCGGCACCACAAGGCTCAAGAGTGCCTTCGTCGTTATTGCCGAGCGCGAAGCATTCCGACGTGTTCCAATAGTCCTCAAAGATCCAGCAGTTTCCGTCGCAGTAGATGTTTCCATTGATGTCGACGTACTGCGCCTCATACCAGTCGACGTTTCCGGCCGAGCACGCGTACAGAAATACGTTTGTGCCCTGCGAGTTACCACCGCCCTGGCGGTTCACGCAGTACGACGGCGCATTCATCAAATGTATGTTGATAACGGGAAAGGCCGACGCGGGCGCAGCTTGCGTGAGAGAAATTAGCCCGCCGACGATGATCGCCAAGGGCAACATCGAGCGCACTCTCAGAAAGGCGCGAAACGACATTCCTTCACCTCCTAGTTGGACCGGTTGACTATTCGACCACCGTCCGATAGCTCGCGGCTATTGGCCAGACGGGCAGAGTTGCGGCGTCCGTTTGGATGACCGCTCCGTCATCCGAACGACCGACAGACCGCCTATCCATGGCCGTGCGGCGACATGGTGGATCTCGACGCCCGTAGCTGAGACGATCACGCTCGTGGAGGAATCTGACAGGTCGTGATCGTCGTGAGGGTCATCGTCGGGGTTCTGGCGGTCGTGGGGGTCGGCGCGGTCCTGGGGTCGATGCTGCGCACCGTGGTGGTGCCCCGGGGTGTGCCGGCGCGGCTCGCGCGAGCCGCCTTCCTTACCACCTACTGGGTGCTCCGGCTCCGGCTGCGGCTGACGGGTCGGTCGGACTACGCGACCAGGGATCGGATATTCGCCGTCGGGGCGCCCTTGGGCCCGTTCGCTCAGCTCGCGACCTGGGGCTTGCTGATCTGGCTTGCGTTCGCCGCGCTGTTCTGGTCTCTCACTGCTTCGACGATCGACGGCCGGACCATTTCACACGCGCTGGAGCTCTCGGGCTCCTCGATGCTCACGCTGGGCTTCGATTCTCCCCACGGGCTGTCGCGACAGCTCGCCGCGTTCGCTGCGGCCGCGGTTGGCTTAGCGCTTCTTGCCCTGGTGATCGCGTATCTGCCGACGCTTTACAGCACCTTCTCCCGGCGCGAGCAGCTCATCACCAAACTCACGGTGCGAGCCGGCGCTCCGCCATCAGGTCCGGCGCTGCTCGCCAGCACCTGGGAACTGGGCCGGTTTGAGCAGCTCGAGGAGGTTTGGGAGCCCTGGGAAGACTGGTTCATCGAGCTCGGCGAATCCCACACGTCGTATCCCCAATTGCTCTTCTTCCGTTCGCCTCGCTCGAACAATCATTGGGTGCTCGCCTCCGAAGCTGTACTGGACGGAGCCGCGGTTCTGCTCACGGCCTGCGACGTACCGCGTGCATCCCGCAGCCAGCTATGTCTGCACGCAGGGATCCATGCGCTGCTTTCGATCGCCGACTTCCTCGACATTCCTCATCATCCACCCGCGCCCGGCGCGGAGATCCTCCTCTCTGAGGAGAAGTTCAACGAGGCCTTCAGCCATCTTCAGAGCATCGGCGTCCCGATGCGTGCTGATCGACGTGCCGCCTGGGTCGCGTTTGGAGCTCTGCGCGCCCGCTACGAGCCTCTGATCGCGGTCCTCGGTCGTATGACCGACGCCCCGCGCAGCGACTGGAGCTCCTGGACTGAGGACACCCCCCGCCACACCCCTCCACTTATAAGGCCCCGACAACGCTGACAATCGCCAGTCGGTACCCCCGGAGGCCTAGGGCTCCTCTGACGCGAGCACCGCCCTAGCCCTCGGAGACTGTCGTCAGATTCCAAGCACGGAGTGACTTCGTCGCGCAGACCGAGGGACGGCGTGACGGGCGACCCGCGGAAGCGCCCGAGCAGGCGCGAGCGTAAGCGCATTTCAAGCACAGACGGACAAAGACGTGACTGCGAGAAACGGCACAAAGAGAGGATCGAGACCATGATCAAGCAGAGCATCGAGATCCACCGCCCGGCCGAGGAGGTGTTCGCCTACCTCGATCAGGTTGACCGACACAACAAGTGGCAGGGTCGCTTTTTGAGCCACAACTGTCGAGAATCACGGCCCCACGCGCTTAGGTACGCGGGTGGTAGAGCGCCGTAACGTTCCCGGAGGGGCGCGGGACTTCCCGTACGAAATCACCGAGCACGACCCCCCGCGCAGGGCCTCGTTCCGCGGCACCGCCGGCCTCATTCGTCCCGTCGGTACGGCCTCATTCGTCCCGTCGGCACGTACACACTCGATCCGATGGGCGAGTCGAGCTCACGCATGACCACAGAGCTCGATCTCGAGGCGATCACGCCGATCGTCACCGTGCTGGGCATGGATATCGGGTACCTGCTGGGCGGCGCGGTGGTGGTGGAGACGGTGTTCAACATCCCCGGCGTTGGTCGGTTGGCGTACCAGGGCATCCAGCAGGCGGATCTGCCAATCATCCAGGGCACGGTGCAATTGGGCGCGTTCTTTATCGTGATCGCGAATCTCGTTGTGGATGTCGCCTACGCATTCCTCGACCCACGGGTCCGCTATTCATGAGCCCGCTGCCCGGATCAAATGACGCATTTACCGGGTGAACAGCTTCCAGTGGCTTTCTGAGACGACTTCCACCGAGCTGTCGGTCACCAGCGACCGCCGTTAGGCTGCCATCGGCACGTCATTCATGAGACGTAGCAGTTGGGAGCGGGTCGGGCCCGCAGGGGGCGCGCAGTCGCGATCGCAGGCGACCCGGAGGAGATGCTCGACGAACGCGGGGTCTGCCAATGCCTCCCGGGCTGGGGTCAAACAGGAGCGCGACGCCAGGTACGCGCGGAATGCGTCAGCGTCGTAAGGAACGGCCGCGAACAGTGCCTGCCGGAGCGCTGCTGACGGGGTTTTCGGCGCCGAAGGATCGAGTCCACACCGAATTGCCTCCATTTCGGCCAGCCGGAGACGATCCTCCTCGAGGTTGTCGCGATACCACGGCGTCAGTTCCGCCTCGGTGACTGCGTCCCACACCTCCGCGAACTCGCGCGGATCGTCCAAATGGTCTCGAGTGACGTCCCGTAGCCGCTGGATGTGCATTAGCCCGAGCGCCATCCCGCGGCCATTGGTGGGATTCGTGCAGACGCACGCGTCGCCCACGGCGGCGATGCCGGTCGCGACCGGCCGGCCATCTACGTTGAAGCGCCGGTGACGGTCAACCAGTCCACTCATCGGTAGCACACCGCCGATCGGATCACCGCTTAGCCAGTGCGAGTGCCGTGGGCAGGCGGCCACCAGCCCGGTCCACGGACCGGGGTGGCGCAAGCGTTTGAGCGGCTGGTCCCCGGCGGAAATGGCCAGCGTCACAGACCACATCGCGTCATCGCAGGGAATCGTGAGCACCGAGAATGTCCCGATCGCGGTGAGAATCGGAGCCTTGAATTGCGGGAGCGCCCCGTCCCGGGAGCGGAAGTAGCGGGTGTAGTAGATGAAACCGGCGTCGTCGAGCGCCTCTTGAACCGGGCGGGCGCCGGCCACCTCGAGCCAGCGCGGAAGTTGGGAGCGCCGGCCCATCGCATCCACCACCAGATCGGCCTGCAACTCCTCTCCCGAATTGGTTCGCACGCCGGCCACGTGGGGAATGCCGTTCCGCGGGCGCACCACCAACTCGCGCACCGAGACGCCACGGCGAATGTCGAGTCCCGGCTCGGCGTCCGCCGCGCGCCCCAGGACCTGCTCGAGCACGGCCCGGCGCGCCGTGACCGTCTTGAAGCGCTCGTCGCCATCGCGGGGTGTCCGATCGGTGATGGTGGGCGGCATCAGCTGACGCAACGGATCAAAACGCAACCCCCCGTTCGAGGCGAGCGCTGCGAGCACATCCGCCAGCTCCTGTGTGAGCACGATGCGCCCACGTGACTGTAGAAAATGGGGCTGGCGGAACTGGGTCACGCCAGCGCGGGTCCAGCGCTCCCACGCTTGCCGCGGTGAGCGGGGCACAGGCTCGGGGTCACGCTCCAGGATCGTCACCTCGTGGCCATCCCGGCGCAGAAGCATCCCCGCAGCCAGGCCGGATATGCCGGCCCCCAACACAATGATTCTCGAACCCGTCGCAGTCATGGCGTCCCCGTTTTGCGTTCGCGTGGTGTTCCTGCCCGGGACTACGCCGACGCTGGCCATACGGTTCGCGACGGGTCGGTCGCGACGCGGCTGAAGGCCCTGCCCGCGCCGCGCGATACTTCCTAGGCATGGCATTGGCCTGATGGCGAGATAGAAGCCTCGCGGCGATTTCTAGGAGGCAAGCGCGGTTGATACTTGGCCGACAGCGCGAGCTGGCGCTGATAGACGAGCTGATCGACCGAGCACAGACGGGTTCGGGCGGCGTGGCTGTGCTGGAGGGCACGGCGGGCATCGGGAAGACGGCGTTGCTGGCCGAGGCGACACGCCGAAGCGAACGGGCGGGGTTCTCGGTGTTGCGGGGCGGCGGCGCACGCCTGGAATTCGAGTACGCCTTCGGGGTGGTGCGGCAGCTGTTCGCCTACGCGGTCGGCGCACGGTACGGCTCGTCGGACATGTTCGAGGGAGCGGCTCGGTTCGCCGAGGTACCGCTCGGGCTGGTTGGTGTTGCGGATGAGTCAGCTGAGGTTGCGGGCGATCCCTCGGCAGCCATGCACGGCCTGTATTGGTTGACCGCGAATCTCGCCGAGCGAACACCGGTGATGGTGGCGGTCGACGACGCGCAGTGGGCTGATGCAATGTCGTTGCGGTTCGTCCTCTATCTCGGCCGGAGAATCGAGGATCTCGGAGTCGTCTTGCTGATCGTGACGCGTCCGATCTCCGAGCATGTCGACAACGAACTCTTGCTCGAGCTCAGTGCGCTCCCGGGGGCGACCCGGCTTCGGCCTGGCCCGTTGACCGAGGCTGACGTGCGAGGACTCATCGAACGACACCAGCTGCACGAAGCGGATGAGCGGTTCGTCAGCGCCTGCTACCGGGCGACCGGCGGTAACCCATTCCTGCTCGAAGAATTGCTCGCCGGCCTCGTTGCGGACGGAGTTAGTGGAAGCGCGGGCGATGCGCCGCGCGTAGAAGGCTTTGCCCCTGAGGGAATCGTGCGCTGGGCGCTGGCTCGCATGGGGGCGCTGGGGGACGATGCACAACGTCTAGTGGGCGCGTTCGCGGTGCTCGGCGCCGCCTCGCTCGCCGATGCCGCGACGCTGGCAGACGTTGGGCCGTCAGCCGCCGCCGCGGCCGCCGACGAGCTGGTCCGCGCGCACATCCTGGTGGCGGGGCGCGGCTATGAGTTTGTCCATCCCGTCCTGCAGGCGGCGGTGTACGACGGATTGGGCCCAGCAAGGCGCGCCGAGGCGCACGCTCGCGCGGCACGGCTGACGAGTGCGTCCGGGGCATCTGTGCGGCGCGTGGCCGCGCATCTCCTGGCGTCCGATCCTGGCCGCGACGGTTGGGCGCTCGACGTGCTGCGCGCCGCCGCGCGCGAGGCCGGCGCAAGCGGCGCTCCGGCGTCGGCAATCGGATACCTGGAGCGAGCGGCCGCGGAGGCTCAGAGCCCGGAGGTCCGTGCTGAAGTGGTGCTCGAGCTCGGCCAGGCGCAGCTGCTCGCAGGGCTCGCGGGGGCGACCGACCGATTGGAACAGGCCCTCGAGCTATCCACCGATCCAGCGCGGCAAGCGAAAATACTGCTGACCCTTGGAAGGGCGCTGTTCTCGACCGGCGAATACGTCCGGGCGCGGGAGGCGTTGCGACGTGGGCTGGCCCAGCTCCCGGCCGGAGATGATCTGTCACTCGAGCTCAGTGGCTGGTCGATCGCACTTGCGCGCGAGAATCCCCGATTGCCCGCGATCACCCAGGTGCGGGTGCGTGCGTTGCTCGAGGGTGCGGCACCCGGACGCACGCGGCACGAGCGCCTGCTACTCGTCCAGGTCGCTTACGAAAGTGTCCGCTCGGGTGTGCGAGCCAGCGATCAGGTGGCGCGGCTCGCCCGGCGCGCATTGGCCGACGGCGCCCTGCTGATGGACGCGGGCCCGGACGTCATGGGCCCCTACAGTGGCGCGTGTTACGCCCTGCTGTACGCGGGCGAGATCGATGCGGCGATCGCCGCACTGGGGCGTGGAATCGAGTTAACCCAGGCCCGGGGCTCGCGGGTCGCGTTCGGGCGTCTCTCGCGCCTGCGGGGCATCGCGTACTACCTTCGCGGCGATCTGCTAGCGGCAATGGCGGATCTCGAGAGCGCGCGCACGACCCATAGCGATGGGTATGAGCACGGTCTGCCGGAAACCATGGCGTTTCTTGCCCTCTGCTCGCTCGAACGTGACGATCCGGCGGGTGCCGCGTCCCTGCTCGAGCTGCCGGGTGAGCCGAATCGGTGGCGGGCGCAGCCATCCTTCGTGAGCTATCTCGTCGCCGCGGGACGGCTACGCGCGGCTCAGGGAGCGCTCGAGGAGGGCCTCGAGGTCCTGCTCGAGTGCGAGCAAGTGGTCGAGCAGACAAGTTGTCCAAACCCGGCGGTCAACCTGCCGTGGCGCTCCGACGCGGCCCTTCTTGCGGGACGTCTGGGCGCACATCGACGCGCTCACGAACTCGTGGCTGAGGAGCTTCGCCTCGCCCGTGCCTTTGGAGCGCCGCATGCGCTCGGTTTCGCTCTCCGCGCCGCAGGACTCCTCGGGAGTGGATCCGAGGAAGCTCAGCAGCTTGCCGAGGCGGAGCTTCATCTCGAGCGCGCCGGAACGTTGGTTGAACTAGCTCGCACGCTGACCGAGCACGGGGCGTCGCTGCGCCGCGCCGGCCGCCGAGGTGAAGCCCGTGAGCTGCTTCGCCGTGGGCTCGACCTCGCCAGCCGCTGCGGCGCGCTGGCAGTCTCCAGGCGCGCACGCGATGAGCTGATCGCCGCTGGCGCCAAGCCGCGCCGCGAACGCATCAGCGGTGTCGAGTCCCTGACCGCAAGTGAGCTGCGCGTCGCGCAACTCGCGGCTCAGGGCCTCACCAACCGCCAGATCGCGCAGGCGCTGTTCATCACCATGAGGACCGTCTCCGCGCACCTTGGGCACGCGTACGCCAAGCTCGACATTGCCGATCGCGCGCAACTCTCGGCAACGTTGTCCGAGGGCCGCCTTCACATGGCCGAGCGGCAGACTATGTGAGCGAAATGCTCGCATCTGCTGAGCTGCGCGAGGTATGATCAGAAACTGGACATTGTGAAAGCTACGGGCACGGCCGCCTCAATGGACCACCTAAGGGAGTGACATGAGGATCACGCTTGTTGGATTCCTCGCTGCATTGGCCGCCATGCTTCTCAGCCCGAACGCTTGGGCGATACAGCCGGCGCCCGCCTCCTTCACACTCGCCGCACGCGGTACGGTGAGCCAGGGAGTGACAGTCAAACCTGTGTTAAAGCAACACCGGACGCTCGGTCTGGTGGTTTTCACGCAGCCCAAACACAGAGAGGTGGGTACCGTGGTTTTGGGCACGTTCTCGGGCCACCCGTCGATTCACTGGAATCTGAAGGTACACGGGAAGGTTCTGGGCTCCGGGTCTTACGTGGTCTCGGTCCGGGTGTTCGCGAAGGGCAAGCCTGCGAACATTCTTGCCCCTCCTCCCAGGAGGCTGACGATTTCGGGCACGCACGTCGTGGTGGGCTAGGCGGTCGTAGACGGAACAGAATCGCTCCGGTCAGCTTCAGCCAGGCCGCCTCGTCGCCGGCTATCGAGTCGACGAGTTCATCGGCCGTGGCGGAATGGGGATGGTCTACCGGGTCACCAGCGTCGAGCTTGACCAACCCTTCGCGCTCAAAGTGCTGGCGCCCGAGGTGGCCGGCGACGAGGCATTCCGGCGTCGGTTCATGCGCGAGATACGCATCGCCGCCTCGCTTCGCCATCCGAACATAGTCCCGGTACACAACGCGGATGAACACGAGGGACTGCTGTTCCTCGTGATGGATTACGTACCAGGTACGGACCTCGAGTACGTCATACGACAATCGCGGTCGATCGAGGCTCGGCGTGCCACCAGCGTCTTGGCGCAGGTGGCATCCGCACTGGACGCTGCACATGACCGGGGTCTCGTGCATCGAGATGTAAAGCCGGGGAACATCTTGATCGCACCGGGCGAAGACGGTGAGAGGGCGTACGTGACTGACTTCGGCCTGGCCAAGAGATTTCACGGTGCAGAGAGCACCACGGCGCTCACTAAGACAGGAGTTGCGGTCGGCACCGTCGGATACATGTCGCCCGAGCAGATCACCGGCAGGCGTACCGACGGGCGCGCAGACATCTATGCGCTCGGATGCGTGTACTTCCAGATGCTTACCGGGGCTGCCCCGTACGGTGAGTACGAGTCGGTGATGACAACCCTGTTCGCGCACGTCAATGAAGAGGCTCCATCGCTGCCGGAGCGACTCGCCGCGTCTTATCCCGGCCTCGATGCCGTCATCGCACGGGCAATGGCGAAGGACCCTGACCACAGGTACGCCTCCGCCTCTGCGTTCGCGAGTGATGCCGCCAGGATGCTGCAGGGCCACCCTGCTGACGGATCGACTCCGAGGCCACCCTCTCGCTGGAAGGCGACGCGGAAGGTCGTGAGCGTCGTGTCCTGCCGCCTGACGGTGGCTAGCCGGCCCGGCGAGACCCCCCCACCCGGGTTCGTGAGGAATGTGGTGGATCGGTGCCTGGTTGAGATGCGCCTCGCGATCAGCAATCACGGAGGCACTACAGAGACGCCTGCGAGAGACGACGTGCTCGCGGTGTTCGGCATGCCCCGCGCTCGAGAGGACGACGCGTTACGAGCGGTGAGGGCCGCGGCCGAGATCGGCGAGCGCCTAACCCGCTTCACCCGAGCCATCGGGGTGATCGTGGATACTCGCATCGGCGTTGACACTGGCCGCGTGCTCACCGGAAAGGTCCGCCAACCTTTATCCGGCGGACCCGTTGACGGCGCTACGAAGCTCCAGCTGCTGGCGGGCACTGGAGATGTGTTGCTGACTTCCGAGACCTTGCGGCTTGTGCGAGACGCAGTCGAGGTCGAGCCCCTGGATCCGAACTCCTCGCCGGGTAGAGCCGACCCGGTTCCGGTCTTCCGGCTGGTGCGCCTCGATCCCACCGCACCGGGACTAGCCCGCAGATTTGACACCCCGCTCGTAGGGCGAGAGCGCGAGCTGCATCTGCTCCGTGAGGCGTGGAACCGCGCCGTGGAGGAACGAGGTTGCCACCTCGTAACCGTCCTTGGCGAGGCCGGCGTCGGCAAGTCGCGCCTGGTCACGGAGCTCCTGGACGAGCTGGGCCCGTCCAGTTGGGTGTTGCGAGGGCGATGCCTGCCCTACGGGGAAGGAATCGCGTTTTGGCCGATCACAGAGGCTCTGACCCCGCTCGGCGAGCTAGGCCGGCCGGTGATCGATCGCCTCCGAGGTGGGGGGGTGGCGGCGGCCGAGGAGCTCTTCCTCGCTGTCAGGCGCCTATTGGAGTCACTGTCTGCTGAGCGCCCGGTGATCCTGCACGTCGATGACCTGCAATGGGCGGAGCCAATGCTGCTCGATCTGTTGGACCACGTGGCCGACCTCTCCCGGGTCGGGCCGATTCTTCTGCTGTGCACTGCCCGCCTGGAGCTGCTCGAGCTCCGGCCGGCATGGGGTGGCGGCAAGTTGAACGCGACGGCTGCGCTCCTCGGGCCGCTCGGTGTCGCCGATTCCCAGGCCCTGTTGGACGAACTGTCGGCCGGGCTGGATGCGGAGATGCGCGCGCGGATCCTGGCTGCCAGCGACGGAAACCCTCTGTTCCTCGAGGAGATCGTGACGCTGGCGCGCGAACTCGGCTCGGTCAGGGTGCCGGCGACGATCGAGGCGTTGCTGGCCGAGCGCTTGGGACGCCTGGCGAGCCAGGAGCGAGAAATCATTGAGTCTGCTGCGGTCGAGGGGGAGGTATTTCATCGCGAGTCGGTCGCCTGGCTCCTTGGGGAGCAGCCCGCCGAGACGCTCGAAGGGTCGCTCTCCAGCCTCGTACGCAAGGAGCTGGTCCGCCCCCACCCGTCGACCGGCGACACCGACACCGCTTTTCGCTTCCGTCATCTGCTGATCCGCGACGCCGCCTACGATGCGCTCTCCGAGGAAACCCGGGCGCGCCTCCATGAGCGGTTCGCGGGCTGGCTGGAAGCGAGCGGCCGCGACGTCGTCGGCGAGATCCCCGGCTGGCATCTCGAGCAGGCCGTGAAGTACGGGCAGCGGCTCGGCTGGGAGAGTGCGCCCGGCCTTGCGCGCCGGGCCGCCGCTCACCTGCACTCGGCCGGGCGCCGTGCCCGCGGTCGGGGGGACGTGTCAGGGGCCAGGAGTCTCCTCGAGCGGGCAGGTGCACTCGCGCCGCTGGCGGACATACCCCGCGGCCCGATCAGCGTCGATTTGGCCGAATGCCTGATGGAGACGGGTGAGGTCGCACGCGCCGACGAGCTGCTGTCCGCCGCCGAACTGGAGGACAGCGCCGACCCAATCGCGGCTCTCACCAGGTGCGAGTGGATGATTCGCGTACGACCTCACGAAGCGGTCCAGATGATCGAGGCCAAGCTCCCCCGCATACTTCAGACGCTTGCCGCGGCTCAGGATGAGGGTGGAATGGCTCGGGCGCATCTGGTGGCGAGCATGCCACACTGGGTGGCGAGTAAGTGGACGCTGGCCGGAGAGCAAGCCCGTCTGGCCGCGGCACATGCCGACAAGGCAGGTGATGAGGGCCTCCACTCGCGGGCGCTCGCCTTCTATGTCGGGTGCATCGTCTATGGGCAGGCGGACGTCGCGGCGATTGGGCGGGAGCTCGACATGATCGAGCGAGACAATCCGGGCCCCAGCCTCGCGGCAAGGGTTGAGCTCGCGCGCGGCCAGCTCGCGCGGCTAGAGGGCCGTTTCGATGAGGCTCGCGCGTTCATGCAACGTGCCTTCGAAGGCTTCGGGGCCCTCGGCATGCGCGAGTTGATGGCGGCATGCGACAGCGAACTCGCGGTGGCCGAGCTGTCAGCCGGCGATCCCCGGGCAGCGCTCGCCGGGCTGGTTCGCAGCGATGCACTCCTGGCCGAGCTCGGCCAGCACGCGCTGCGGTCCACGACTCAAGCGCTCATCGCGCAGACCCAGGCCTCGTTGAATGACCCCGGTGCCGCCCGGACGGCGATAGCGCTCGCGGAAGGTCTGAGTGCGTCTGAGGACACGTTGAACTTCGCCATCACGCACCGCGTCCGTGCCCGACTCGCGCTCGCCGAAAACAACGCCGAAGCCGCCATTCGCTGGGCGCGAAGCGCGGTTGCCCACGCCTTCCGCATCGATTCACTCGAGGTACGAGCGGATGCCTCGCTCGACCTCGCACGCGTGCTTGAAGGGGTCGGCCGTGGCGGCGACGCCGTGGCGGAGGCACGCACCGCGCTCGAACTGTTCACCTTGAAAGGCCATCGGCCGGGGATGGACAAGGCTCGGGCGTTGCTGTCCGAGCTCGACGCGGCTGCATAACCGCGGCCTCCCTTGTCGGGAGGATCGGAATCCGGATCGTGCCGATGATCGACAAAAGATTGGTACCCCCCTTCCGATGCCATCGCGAAGCGGGCCGCCTAGGTTGCGGCCATGCCTCAGAAAGACGCGACTGGCACCTCCGGCTCGATAGATCGAGCTGCCGTCCGGATGACTCATCCGAGGGCGAGGGCGCACCGCCCATCGCTCGCAATCGATGTGCGCCTCAGGGTTCGGTTCCGCGAGGGCGACCCCGACGCGGTCCGGGCGGCCTATTTGGCCTACGGGCGGCTCGTATACGCCGCCGCCTACCGGATCCTCGGCGATCCTGGCCTTTCCGAGGAGGCGAGGCAGCAGACGTTCTTGAAGGCGTGGCGTTCGGCCCGTAGCGTGGATCCGAGACGAGAGCTCGGGCCATGGCTGGCCGCGATCGCCAGGCGGGTGTCGATCGACATCTACCGACGCGAGACCCATCGCGCTGCCAACGCGATCGACGCGGTTCCCGCGGACGACCCCGCACTGGTCTCGCCAGCCGTCGCCGTCGAGGACATCTGCGACGTTTGGGAGGTACGACGCGCGGTTTCCCTGCTCCCCGGCGACGAACGTGAAGTCGTCCGAGCTCAACACTTCGAGGGTCTAACTCACGAGGAGATCGCGGCTCGACTCGGCATCCCGGTGGGGACGGTGAAGTCCCGATCGTTTCGGGCTCACCGGCGACTGGCTTTAGAGCTCGGACATCTTCGGGAACCCAGATCGAGGCTCCGCGCCGCCTAGGCGATCGCACGAACCTAGCTTCCGCGAACCGGATGCCGCGGGCCGTCGTATTGCTGCTCAGGCCTCTCCTCCTCACGTACCGGAGCGGTCACATCTCCCCGTACTACATATCGAGAGCTTGGTGATCACATGACTGATGTTGCTTGTTTCTGCGGTTGTTCCTATTCGTTCCCTGGTGACATCGGTGCTTGTCCCCAGTGCGGGGAGTACGTGTCCTTCTCACTCCTCACAACGGCCGATGCGCGGCAGCAGCGAACCGGATCATGGGTGGCGCCGTATAGCCCTTCACCGGAGTCACACGAACAAGGGAGCTGAGATGAGGCTGACACACCTGAACCTGAGGGGCCGCATGATCGTGATGGTCGCGGCAACTTTCTGTGCGCTGGCGCTGGCGGGAGCGGCCTACGGCGCGTTCGTCGGCCTGCCGTCCTCGGAGCAGCAGGTCAACGACGACCCGCCAGCGATCGATCCGGGACAGAGCGCGGGGTTGAGCGATCTCACGAGTGGTTCGCTGGTGGCGGGCAATCCACGTGTTCCGTGGGCGGCGTTCGCGCAGGATGACGCGAGTGGCAGCCGGCAAATCTTCGTACGCGCTTTCAAGGGCGGACAATGGCAGACCGAGGGCTTCCCCCAGTCGCTGAATGAGGACTCAACGCAGGTCGCGAACGCTCCCTCGATCGACTTCACGGGAGCCAACCGGACCGTGCCGTGGGTCGGATGGGTTGAGCCGAGCGCGCCGCTCGGTGGAATCCAGCAGATCTTTGCCAGCCGTTTCGCTCCGCAGACCGGAGCTCAGAACGGCGGTCAATGGGTTCACGAGGGCCAGCAGGTGCCGGGCACGGCGCCGTCGTTGAACATCAACACGGACCGCGACGCCGACGCGCCGTCCTTGATCGGCGGGACAACAACCGCGGGTGCCAACCCCGTGCCGTGGCTCACCTGGCAGGAGGCCGACAACGGGACCACGACCAACGCGAGCGGCGATCCGACCAACCCGAAGGATCCTGCCAACTCGACCTTTCAGATCTTCGTCTCGCACGCGGTCCCGGCGTCGGGCGGCGTGTGTCCGGCGGGCACCAAGCCGGCACACGGGACGACGAGCGTCGGCAACTTCTGCTTCCAGCAGGTCGGGATCGACCGGGCGGCGGGGCCGACCGCTGGACAGCTTGACCCGTCGTTGAACGTCGATCCATCGCGCGACGGAATCCAGGCCGACATCGCGTTCACGGGCGCCAACGATGCCGTGCCGTGGGTGGTCTGGTATGAGAACTCCGACAACGGCGAGGTGACCGACGGCCTGCTGAACGCCGACATGGTGTTCGCCGCCCGCGGAATCCCGGACCCGAGCGGCGACGGTGGCTTTCACTGGCAGGTGGTCGGGCTCGGCACGGCCGGCCGAAGCTCGAGCCAGGACATCCTCAACACGAGCGGCTCGAACCACGCCGGGGACTGTGCGACCAGTCAGGCGCTTGAGCTTGCCTGCTCGCTCGACGCCGACCAGACTCTGTCCGACGCGCAGGCGCTGACCGATGGGAACGGCGCGGAGAACCCGCAGGTGACGGCCGGGACGATGGTCCCGGGCAAGCCGACCACGCCCTGGGTCACGTGGGAT
>DATBYI010000844.1:0-4311 GCA_036513815.1 Solirubrobacteraceae bacterium | reverse complement strand
GTTCTCGTAGGCCTGGTTGACGATCAGCTTCATCGCGGCGAGCTGCGAGGACGGGATGGTTGCGAGCTGCCGTGCCTGCTCGGCGACGGCGCGCTCGAGCTCCTCAAACGGGACCGCGGCGTTGATCAGCTCCACGTCGGCCGCCTCCCGGCCCGACAGGGGCTTGCCCGTCAGGGCGTGCTCCTTGGCCTTAGTGAGGCCGAGGCGGTAGACCCACATTCCGGACAGGTAGCAACCCCAGACCCGCGAATAGGGCGTCCCGATCTGGGCGTCCTCGGAGGCGATCACGAGATCGGCGCATAAGGCCATGTCGCTGCCGCCGCCGACACACCAGCCGTGGACCTGAGCGATCACCGGCTTGGGCGTCCGCCACATGCTCATGAACTTCTGCGTCGGCCCGTCCGGCGAGGCGGCCATGGCGAAGTCCTTGCCGGGGTCCCATCGGCCCTCCGTGGTGAGCGCGTCGTCCCAGTGGTGAAAGCCGCCGCCGAAGTCATAGCCGGCGCAGAACGACCGGCCCGCGCCGCGCACGACGATCACCTTGACCGTCGCGTCCTGGGTGGCCTCGCTGACGGCCGCCTCGAACTCGTCGGGCATCGGCGGCACGATCGTGTTGAGCCGCTCCGGGCGGTTCAGCGTGATCGTCGCGACCGGGCCGACGACGCTGTACAGCAGGGTCTCGTTGCTCACGCCGGCGGCGAGATCGGACAGCTAGCGAGTGCCGAAGCCGACCCGGTGGTCCTCGTGGTCGACGCTGACGTAGAGCACGCGCTTGAGGTTGAGCGCGACCGTGCCGTCTTCGGCGGTCAGGTCATGCCAGCCGTCTGATCCGAGCGCCTGGCGGAGCTTGGTCAGCTCATCCGGTAGAACGCGCGCGGCCAGGACCTGGCCGCCGTCGAACCCGATGTTGATCTTCTGGGGCTTTTCGTCTGCCATTTCAGGGTTGAACGATCTCGGTGAGGACCCCGCCCGTCGAGGCCGGATGAAGGAAGGCTACCTGGGAGCCGCGAATGCCGGTGCGCGGCTTCTCGTCGATCAAGCGGACGCCGGCGGCGCTCAGGGTCTTCAGCGTGTCCTGCACCGACGCAACGCGGTAGGCGACGTGGTGCAGGCCGGGTCCCCGCCGGGCCAGAAACTTGCCGACGGTAGTGTCCGGGCCTAGCGGCGCGAGCAACTCGATGTGGGAGTCGCCGACGTCGAGCAGGACGGCGTCAACCCCCTGCTCGGAGACGGTCTCACGGTGCACCAGAGTCATGCCGAGGGTGTCGCGATACACCGTCAGCGCGGTGTCGATGTCCTCGACGGCGACGCCGACGTGGTCGATGGCCGACAGCTGCACCCGGGGCAGACTACTTAAGCTCTCGTGTCTGCGGCGCGGCTGGATTGACCGCGGTCGCGGCCGCCACCCTCAGCTCGCCGATCCTCGGCGGTGCCGCGCGGGGTACCTGGCCCACGATCCGGTCGATGTCCGGGCGTTCGAGAACCTCGTTGGTGAGCAGCGTCCCGGCGAGCGCGTCGAGCTCGACGCGGTGGGAGTCGATGATCGTCGTCGCGGCTCGGAAGGCCTCGTCGGCGAGCTCGCGGACCTCGGCGTCGCGGACGCGGCGCGTGGCCTCGGCGGCGCCGTTGTCGATCGCCCGCATGGACCCCGAGCCGGTGCCCATCGCGTACTCGTGGACCATCGAGTGGGCGATCTCGGCGACGCGCTTGAGATCGTCGGAGGCGCCGGTCGTGATCGAGCCGAAGACGAGCTGCTCGGCGGCCCGGCCGCCCAGCAGCATGGTCATGAAGTCGATCAGCTCCTCGCGCGTCTTCAGGTAGCGATCCTCTTCGGGAAGGTTCAGCGTGTAGCCGAGGGCCCGGCCACGCGGGACGATTGAGATGCGGTGGACGCGGTCGACCGACGGGAGGAGCTCGCCGCATAGCGCGTGGCCGGCCTCATGGTAGGCGACGACGCGCTTCTCGTGGTCGGTCATCGTCTTGCGCGACTGCACGCCGGCCACGACGCGCTCGAGCGCGGAGTCGAAGTCCTGCATGTGCAGGAGGTTGACCCCGCGCCGGGCGGCGAAGATCGCCGCCTCGTTGCAGATGTTGGCCAGGTCGGCCCCGGTGAGACCGGAGGTCTGGCGGGCGAGGAGGGCGAGGTTGACGTCGTTGGCCAGCGGCTTGCTCCGACAGTGCACGGCGAGGATCCGCTCGCGGCCGCCCACGTCCGGGGGCGAGACGAAGATCTGGCGGTCGAAGCGGCCTGGGCGCAACAGCGCCGAATCGAGCTTCTCGAGCAGGTTCGAGGCGGCGATCACCACCACCTCCTTGCGAGCGGTGAAGCCGTCCATCTCGACGAGCAGCTGGTTGAGGGTCTGGTCGCGCTCGCCCGAGACGTCCATGCCGCGGTGGCCGCCGACGGCGTCGAGCTCGTCGATGAACACGATCGCGGGGGCGTGCTTGCGCGCGGCCTTGAACAGGTGGCGGATGCGGGCGGCGCCCACGCCGACGAACATCTCGACGAACGAGGCGGCCGACTGGCTGTAGAAAGTGGCGCCCGACTCGTGGGCGACGGCCTTGGCGAGCAGCGTCTTACCCGTCCCCGGCGGCCCGTGCAGGAGGATGCCCTTGGGAACCTTGGCGCCGATATCGCGGAAGCGCTGGGGGTCGCGCAGGTAGTCGACCACCTCGCGTAGCTCCTCCTTGGCCTCGTCGGCGCCGGCGATGTCGGCCCAGCCGATGCTCGGGGCGGAATCCGGCTTGATCTGCGCCGGCCGCGTGCGCGGCATGAACCGCATCAGCGCGAACACGCCGATGACCAGCGCGCCCATGAACACGATCGGCAGCCAGGCCTGGAGGAACGAGGTCACGTTCGAGTACCCGAGGAACGTGCTGGGGGCGTGGAACGCGGGCAGCGACAGCGGGGCGTTGATGTGCGTGACCGCGCCGTGCGTCGCCGCCCCGAAGATGATGCTCGCCGCCTGGATCATGGGCCCGGGGAGATCATCGGCACGGGACCGCCGTCACTCAACCCTTTCTAGACGAGGGTTGGGGGAGTAGCGCCGCCCGACCTTGGCGCGCGGCCGCCCGTCCACGAGGACGACGTCGGCGGTGAAATCGTTGTCGCCGCGAATCAGAGACGAGCCCACGCCGTAGGCGTCGACCGGAACCCCCTGGATCTCGAACTCGCGGATCCGCTCGGCCGTGAAGCCGCCGCTGGCGACGATTCGGACGTTCGGGTAGCTGGCCTCGTCCAGCCCGCTGCGCACCTTCTCGACCAGGCGAGGGTTCACGCCGGTGGGCTTGAAGCCCCCCATCTCCTCGAACAGCGAGCGGTCGACGAGGTCCTCGCTCGTGTCGAGGCGCACGCCCCACAGCCGTGGTCCCAACGCCTCCGCGACTTCGAGCGCCGTCCTCACCGAGTCGTTCTCGAAGTCGACCAGCACGGTGATGTTCATCTCGTCGTGGTAGCGATCGGCGAAGACCTCGGCCGCTCGGACCGTGTCGCCGTCGTAGGCGGCGATGAGCGCGTGCGGCACCGTCCCGATCCCTCGACCGCCCCACCAGGACGCCTGCGCGTCGGTCGACACGCCGATCGCCCCGGCGACGTGTGCCGCCCAACCGTCACCCGTCTGCACGAGCCAGTGGTCGTGGCGGGCGGGGAAGTAGAAGATCTGCTTCCCGCGCGCAGCCTCGACGACGTGCAGGACGTTGCTCATGATCAGCGAGCGCCGCGCCATCGACCCGAGGTAGACCGTCTCGAGATGGGCGAACAGGCTGTAGTCGCCCTCGATCGTCATCACGGTCTCGCGGGGGGAGATCTGGTCGCCTTCCCTGAGTGCGTGCACCTGGAGGTCGTTCCAGCCCGGGATCCACGTCCCATCCTCCTCGTGTCCGGAGCACAGCTTGAGGACCGCGATCGCCTCGTCCACGCCGCCCAGCACCGACTCCTTCTTCTGGAAGACCTGCATCGTGACACGGGGGTGATGGCCCTCGGCCTCGAGCAGCGACTTCGTGTAGACGAAGTAGGCGTCGGAGTAGTAGCCCTGCCGAAGGCGGTCGACCGGAAGCCGGAAGATCGAGGGGTCCAGGCGCGTCGTGGTCTGCGTCGCCATGGCGGAAGTCTAGGTGAGGCCGTGCGTCCCGCCCTTGGGTGCGAGCGAACTTGCCAATTGGTGCACGGTGGGTTGCGCGCCGCGGCGAGTGGAGTGACGATTGTCACCAACTAGACCTGCCCAGCTCCCGAGGAGAGGTCAAGATGCTGGAGCGAATCCGTGCTCGCCGCGCGTGGGCCGCCGGTGCCCTCGCCACTGCAGCAGCCATCGT
>DATBYI010000843.1:0-5127 GCA_036513815.1 Solirubrobacteraceae bacterium | reverse complement strand
GATCCGATGGCGAGCATGACGACGCGGGCGGCCGTGCTGCACAAGCCCGGCACCGACTGGGAGATCACCGAGCTCGACCTCGACCCGCCTAAGGAATACGAGGTCCTGATCCGCTACAAGGCGGCCGGGCTGTGCCATTCCGACGAGCACATCCGCCGCGAGGGCGGCAGCCACATCCGCTTCCCGCTCGTCGGCGGTCACGAGGGCGCCGGGATCGTCGAGGAGGTCGGCCCGGGTGTCACGCGCGTGCAACCGGGCGATCACGTCGTGACGTCGTACATCCCGGCCTGCGGCAAGTGCCGTTACTGCTCGACCGGGCACCAGAACCTGTGCGACCGGGGGCTGTACGCCGGCGTCGGATGCCTCCAGGACGAGACGTTCCGCTTTCACCGCAGCGGCGAGGACTTCGGCGGCTTCTGCGCCCTCGGCACGTTCTCCGACCACACCGTCGTCTCCGAGTACTCGTGCGTGCGGATCGACGACGACATCCCGTTCGAGGTCGCGTGCCTGGTCGGCTGCGGGGTGACGACGGGCTGGTGCTCGGCCGTGCGCGCGGGTGAGACGCGCGCCGGCGAGACCGTGGTCGTGATGGGTGTCGGCGGCGTCGGCATCAACGCCGTGCAGGGCGCACACTACGCCGGAGCAGCGCGCGTGGTCGCGATCGATCCGAACCCGTTCAAGCTCGACATGGCCAAGCGCCTCGGCGCGACGCACGCCTTCACCGGCATCGACGAGGCGCGCGAAGCGCTCGTCGATCTCACGCGCGGCCAGATGGCCGACCTGGCCGTCGTGACGGTCGGCGTGCTCGACTCGGAGATCACCGCCAACGCGGTCAGCCTGATCGGCAAGGCCGGCCGCGTCGTGCTGACCTCAGTCAGCCGCGCCGACGACCACTCGATCAGCCTGACCGGCTCGCCGATGGTCGGGTGGCACAAGCGGATCCAGGGCTCGCTGGCCGGCGGCTCGAACCCGATCTTCGAGATGCCCAACCTGCTCGGGCTATACAAATCAGGCCATCTCAAGCTCGACGAGATCATCACCAACCGCTACTCGCTCGAGCAGGTCAACGAGGGCTACCAGGATCTGCTCGCGGGCAAGAACGTCCGCGGCGTCCTCGTTCACTGACCGCGCGTGAATCCCGGCGGGACGATGACGTCACCGGCGGTGAGCTCGGCCGTCGACGCGCGGCCGAGGCCGAGCAGCGCCGAGTCGATCCCGAGGCGCATGATGTCGAGCACGTTCTCGACCCCAGCCTGTCCGTTCGCGGCCAGCCCCCACAGATAGGCGCGCCCGATCATCACCGCCTTGGCGCCGAGCGCGAGTGCCTTGACGACGTCGCCGCCGCGACGGATGCCGCCGTCGAGCAGCACCTCGATCTGGTTGCCGACCGCCTCGGCGACCGCCGGTAGCGCCCGGATCGAGGCCGGCGTGCCGTCGAGGTTGTTTCCGCCGTGGTTGGAGACCGAGATCGCGCTGAAGCCGGCGTCGACGGCCCTGCGCGCGTCGTCCACTCGCGTGATGCCCTTGAGCATGAACGGACCGTGCCACTGCTCGCGCAGCCAGCGCAGGTCCTCCCAGCTCGGGGGCGGGGTCATCATCCACTCGCCGTAGGCGGCGAAGAACCCCGGCGCCGGCGCGCCGAGCGGCGACACGTTGGGGACGGTCAGGTCAGGCGGTCCGCCAGCTTTCGCCCACTGGGCGAGCCAGGTCGGGCGGAGGAGCACCTCCGGCGCCAACCGCGCGATCCCCTTCAGATCGATCTTGTCCGGAATCCACGGGCTGCCCGAGTCGCGGCTGTGCGAGAACGTCCAGTCGAGCGTCACGATCAACCCGCGCGCGCCGGCGCCGCTGGCGCGGTCGATCCGCCCGGCGATCTGCTCACGCGAACCCGCCCAGTAGAGCTGGAAGAACGTCTGCGGGTTGACCGCCACGACGGCCTCGATCGGCTTTGACGCGAACGAGCTGAGGCCCATCGCCGTGCCGCGCGCCGCCGCCGCGCGCGCCACCGCGACCTCGCCCTCCGGATGAACGGATTGCACGCCCGTCGGCGAGATCAGAACGGGCAGCGAGATCTGCTCTCCCATCACGGTCGTCGTCATGTCGCGCTCGGCCGGCGCGCCGCCGACGTGCGGTGCGAAGCCGAGCTCGCGGAAGGCCGCGGTGTTGTCCGCGAGCGTCACGCCCGCCTCTGAGCCGGCGATCAGCGCCGAGTAGACCGACTTCGGGAGGCGGCGCTTGGCACGCCGCTGCGCGACGGCGACCGACTCAAACCAGCTGTCGCTCATCGCGGAGGCTGGATCTCGAGCGGGCTCTCGTCACACGCGCGGGACGGCAGGCGCTTGGACATGTCGACCGAGGGCCGCGGGACCGGATCATCGCCGCGGGAGGCGAGCAGCTGCTCGCCGTGGCCGAGCACGCACTCGGGGTCGGGTCCCGCCAAGGGAAGCCCGGTGAAGAACTTGGCCGCCATGCAGCCTCCTCGACACTTATCGAACAGCCCGCAGCTCGTGCACGCGCCGGCGGATTGCGGCTCGCGCAGCTCGGTGAACAGCTCGGACTCCCGCCACACGCGAGCGAAGCCGCCGGGCTCGCGGACATTGCCGGCGAGGAACTCGTCGTGGATCACGAACGGGCACGCGTACACGTCGCCGATCGGGTCGATCAGGCACACGACGCGGCCCGCGCCACACAGGTTGAGGCCCGGGAGCGGCGCGCCGTAGGCGCTGAGGTGGAAGAACGAGTCGCCGGTGAGGACGTCCTCGCCATGGGCCAACAACCAGTGGTACAGCTCGCGCTGCTGGGCGGCGGTCGGGTGCAGCCGATCCCACACGTCGACGGCGCGTCCGGAGGGTCGCAGGCGCGTGATGCGGAGCTGAGCTTCGTAGCGGTCGGCGAGCGCCTTGAACTCGTCGAGCTGCGAGACGTTCTCGCGGGTGACGACGACCGACAGCTTGAAGCCCTCGAAGCCGGCGTCGGCCAGTCGCTCCATGGCGGTGATCGCAGTGGCGTAGGAGCCCGCGCCGCGAACGCTGTCGTTGACCGCCGCGGTGGCGCCGTCGAGCGAGACCTGTACGTCGACGTAGTCAGACTGGGCGAGCTTCTCCGCGCGCTCCGGCGTGATGCGCGAGCCGTTGGTGGAGAACTTCACGCCGATGTGGTGCGCGACGGCGTAGTCGACGAGCTCCCAGAAGTCACGGCGGACGGTCGGCTCACCGCCGCCGATGTTCACGTAGAACACCTGCATCCGCTCGAGCTCGTCGATCACGCGCTTGCATTCTTCGGTCCTCAGCTCGCGCGGATCGCGCCGGCCCGAGCTCGACAGGCAGTGGATGCACGCGAGGTTGCACGCGTAGGTGAGCTCCCAGGTCAGGCAGATCGGCGCCTCGAGCCCGCGCTCGAACTCGTCCGTCAGGCGGCCGCTCGACTCCGCGCGGCGGCGGATGAAGCTGAGTCGGCGCGTGCCGAAGTCGTAGGCCAGTGCGCCGAACCGCTCGGCGCGCAGCTCCGTCTCTGCGCCAAGGCCGGCCGCCTCGCGCAAAGCAGTCGTATTCATCTGCTCAGCGGTCTAGTAGACGCCGCACATGCCGTCGATCGAGACGTCCTCGATCAGCAGGTCCTCGACGACGAGGTCTTGCTCGGAGGCCTGCTCCGCGGCCGCGTGCTCCTCGACCTGGACGTCCCCTTCGACGGCCGTTTTCTCGAGCTGCTCGGGCGTGATGCTCAACGCGCTTCTCCTCTCCTCGCGGCGGTCGGGCGCGATAATTTAGCACTCTGTGACAAATCTCCCGGACGCCACCTGGACGGAGATCGAGCGCACGACGCGGCGAGCCGTGCTGGTGCCGCTCGGCTCGCTCGAGCAGCACGGACCTCACCTTCCGCTCGACACCGATACCCGGATAGCCATGGCCGTCGCGACGCGTACGGCGGCGGGTTACGAGGGGGTCGCCGCGGCGCCGCCGGTTACCTTCGGCGCGAGCGGCGAGCACGCCGGATTCGCCGGCACGCTGTCGATCGGCACACGCGCGCTCACCGAGTTGCTCATGGAGCTCGGGCGCGACGCCGCGCGCGACTGGGACGCCCTGCTGCTCGTCAACGGCCACGGCGGAAACCTCGACGCCGTCGCCGGCGCCGTCGCGCGTCTCGACGACGAGGGCCGCAACTGCGGCGTATTTCATGTCGGCGCGTCCTCGGGAGACGCGCACGCCGGACGGATCGAGACCGCGCTGATGCTCCACCTCGACCCGAGTTCGGTCCGTCTGGACCTCGCCGAGCCGGGCGAGACGCGTCCGGTCGGCCAGCTCATGCCCCGCCTCCGCCAGGATGGCGTGCGGTCGGTGAGCGCCAACGGCGTGCTCGGCGACCCGCGCGGCGCCACCGCGCAGGAGGGCCGCGCGCTGCTCGAGGCGATGATCGTCGGATGCGCCGCGACGCTCGACGCGCTGCTCGACCGGGTACGGGTGAATGCCTGAGAACCCCGGTCTGGCCGTCGTCACGGGCGCGGCGCGCGGCATCGGCGCGGCAACGAGCCTCGCACTCGCCGAGCACGGTTGGTCGCTCGTGCTGGTCGACGCGTGCGGCCACCAGGCGGGCATCGAGTACGCGATGCCTGAGCCGGCCGACCTCGACGGCGTGGCCGAGCAGTCCCGCCGGGCGGGCGCCGCCGCCGTCGACGTGCTCTGCGCCGACGTCGCGTCACCGGAATTCGTGTCGCGGCTGGCCGATGCGCTTCGCAGCCGCGCGCCCGGAGCGGCCGTCGCCGGCGCCGGCGTGATCGCCGGGAGCCCGGCCTGGGCGACGGACGAGCAGGCGTGGGCGACGTTGATCGACGTCAACCTCCACGGCGTCCGGCGGCTGGCCGAGGCGACCGTCCCGGCCATGATCGAGGCGGGACGCGGCCGCTTCGTCGCCGTCGCCTCGGCCGCCGCGCTGCGTGCGATGCCGCAGCTCGCCGCCTACTCGGCCGCCAAGGCCGCCACCGTGGCCTACGTCCGCGCGCTCGCCGCCGACCTGGCGGGGACCGGTGTGCTCGCCAACGTCGTCTCCCCCGGGTCCACCCGTGGCGCGATGCTCGCCGCGAGCGCCACGTACTACGACCTCGCGAGTCAGGACGAGTTCGCCGGCCAGCAG
>DATBYI010000842.1:0-5962 GCA_036513815.1 Solirubrobacteraceae bacterium | reverse complement strand
GGTGGAGCGACTTGCCGAACGTACGCAGGCGGCGGGAACGGATGCGGCGCTCGGTATCGAGGCCCGCGCGCGAGCCCTCGTGAGCGAAGCCGGGCTGACCGAAGGCCTCTTCTCGGAGGCAATCGACCGGCTCAGTCGCTGTCGATTCGCGCTTGACCTGGGGCGTGCCCACCTTCTGTACGGAGAATGGTTGCGCCGTGAGCAACGCCGGCTCGATGGTCGCGAGCAGTTGCGCGCGGCGCACGAGATGTTCGCTGCGATGGGGGCGGGGGCTTTCGCCGAGCGCGCGCGGCGCGAATTACTCGCGACCGGCGAGACCGTGCGTACCCGCGCCCCCGATACACGTGCCCAGCTCACCGCACAGGAGGTACAGGTCGCACAGCTTGCCCGCGACGGACTGTCGAACCCTGAGATCGCAGCACGCCTCTTCATCAGCCCTCGCACGGTCCAGTACCACCTTCGCAAGGTGTTCATGAAATTGGACATCAGCTCGCGAAACCAGCTCTACCGGGCGCTGCCCGCCGACCCGACCGCCGCATAGGGGCGGTGGACCTGGCGGGTTGCGGCTCAGATCGCGACCCAGCCCCCTGACTGGCCAGTCCGACTGTGCACCTGGCGGACGCGAGCGCAGCCCGGGTGATCGACACTGACCGGGATTCAGGTAACGAGGCGCCGACCCGGGAGGAGACGAGAAGATGAGCGTCGCGACCAGAGCCGACGGACCCGTATCGCAGGCGCTCGATCTGTGTCGGTCAGGCGGCACCCAGGCGACGGGCCACAGTCCACGCATTCGTGCCGTCCTGGGGGAGCATCACGTGCTCTACCGGACAGGACTGGAGCTCGCGCTCCGAGAGACCGGGATCGAGGTGGTGTCGGTGGCGAACAACGCGCACGATCTGGCCCGTAAGACCCGGGCGTATCACCCCGATGTTGCGGTGCTGGACATCGACATGCCACCCAGCCTCAGCGACCACGACCGCGTCGAGGCCGCACGCAATATCCGGTCAATCGACCCTCGCCTGGCGGTCCTGATCCTGTCCGAGCGCCCCAACGAGCGATACGCCGTGGCGGTAATGGGCGACGAGCCGGCGGGCTTCGGATTCGTTGTGAAAGCCCGCGTCCGAGAAATCGAGGACTTCACGACGTCCGTGCGCGAGGTGGCACGTGGTGGTACCGCCATCGACCCGGTTGTGGTCTCCCGACTCGCAGCGCGTCGGCCGACGGACGCCTGGATCGACGAACTCACGAATCGTGAGCGCCAGGTCCTCGCCCTCATGGCCGAAGGACGATCCAACGGGTCCATCGCCGACGACCTCGTCGTGACGATTTCGGCCGTCGAGCGCCATATCACGAGTATTTTTGCCAAGCTCGGGCTGCGGTCGAGCCCGGGGGACCATCGAAGGGTGCTTGCGGTGTTGAGCTTCCTCGTCGCTGATGGCACTTGCGAGCCTCTTCGCCCGCAGAGACGAAACGAACTGGCAGATGAAGGTTTGCGGAAGGCCGCTTAGGGCGACGCGGTACCACTAGTGCCGGTACAGAGCTCCCAGACACCTAAGAGGAACTGCTCGATCACGGCGAGATCGAGCAGATCCGATCGCTGCGTAGCCTCAACGACCGCGAACGGATGATTCTTCGCGCCCGCTAAGGGCTCGAGGCCCGAGCAGTCGCCACGGGACGTGGCGAGCGGACCGGACTCAGCGCCGAGCGCGTCCGGCAAGATCGAGCAACGCGCGCTGGGCAAACTGCGAGCCGTAGCCATCCGCCGCGAGTCGAGGCTGCTCAAGCTCTCCCCACGCGGTGCAGTCACCTCGCCCCCCACTGCTCGCGTCAACTGCAGTGGTGAAGGCGAGGTGCAGTAACCAAGTTGACTTCACGCCACTGAGAGCTACTAATGAGAGTGGACGCTGTTGCCCGCTTCTCGGAAAGGGAAGTTCACATGGCACTGATTCGCTGGGAACCGGTCGGCGAGCTGAACACCATCCAGAACGAGACGAACCGGCTCTTCAATACGTTCTTCGACGGTGGGCTGACCTGACCCAACTGCCATCAACGAATCCTCCAGTGAGACCCAGGGGGCCGCGGACCGCAGACAGCACTCGCCCGGGTCCGCGATCCCCGGCGCCCGGCCGCCGCACAGTCGGGGAAGCGCCTGGCGCAGATCCATTGGCTCACCTGCACTAGCCGCAAGAGCGAGCGAGAGCATGCATGGCTTGTTTGGTGCCCATAACGGAAGTCAGGAGCTTCGCCGGTTCGTCTCCGCCATCCACGCGGGATGCGGGCATCGAGACGGTGGATGGCCACGTGAGCGTTCGGGTGCTGACCTACGGGCAGTGCGAACTGGGCGAGGCCGGCCGTGTGCAGATGCATCGGACGATACGGGGACGCGTGTGCGGGCCCACATACGGACCCGCGCAGGATCGGTTGCTAGAACGGAGGTCCAACAGGCGTGACTGCCATCGCGGCGCGCGTGCTTGCGCGTCAAACCGACGATGAGCTGCTCGAGGCGTACGCGCAGAGCGATGGTGTCGAGGTCCGCGAGGAGCTGGTCTCGCGATTCATGCCGTTCGCGCGGAAGCTCGCGCTGCGCTACATGCATACCCACGAGCCGCTCGACGACCTCGTCCAGGTCGCGAGCCTCGGACTCCTGAACGCACTTGATCGCTTCGAGGCGGGCCGGGGCAAGAAGTTCACGAGTTTCGCCACCCCCACGATCATGGGCGAGCTCAAGCGTCACTTTCGCGACAAGGGGTGGGGCATCCACGTCCCCCGGAACATCCAGGAGCGCGCGGTCGCGGTCAGCCGGCACACCGAACGTCTAACGGCGGAGGCCGGCCGGTCCCCGACCGTCGACGAACTCGCCGATGCACTCCATTGCACGGTCGAGCAGGCGATCGAGGCGATCGACGCCGCCCACAACTACCACCTCGCATCACTAGACGCACCCATGGCCTGGGACGGCGACGATCGCTGTGCACTCGGTGACACGATCGGACGAACCGACGCCGGCTTCGAGCTCGCTGAGGATCGCGTGACGATGGCCGAGCAGTGGGGATCGCTCGACGAGGTCGAGCAGCGGGTCCTCGGTCTTCGTCTCGTGCATCAGCTCACGCAGCGGGAGATCAGCCAGCGAATCGGCTGCTCACAGATGCACGTCTCACGACTCCTCCGCCGCTCGATCGCCCGGCTCAACCCGCCGGCGGCCGCCTGAGGGCTCTCCCACCCGCCCCAGAATCGTGAGTTTTCGGGCGGCTACGACCGTGCGGGACGACGGCAGTGAACTGCCCTCGAGGAGCCTCTGAACCGTTCGGTATGTACGCCTGTAGTGTGGCTGGTGATCGTCAGGCCCGAGGCTACAAGCTTCCAGTCAGCCACCTCCAAGCTGGATGGCTTTGACGATGAGGAGGATCACGGAGGCGACGAGGTAGCCCCGCAGGGTGAGCATCGCGACCTTGCGCCCGGTTGACCATTCCGGGCGGCCGAGCAGCGTAAGCGGCGCCATCGTCCATTGCTCTCGAGGAATCGAGGGCCGTTCCTCGATTACGGCCGGCGCTCGCCGGCGGGTGCGCACTGTGACGAGGCCGAACGCGGCAAGTCCGATGGCGAGCAGCGCTCCGCCGATGAGCGTGAAGATGGTGACGTTGATGTTGGGGAAGACGGTGGTGGCCATGAGGATCATCGAGAGCAGGACGAGGGTGGCGACGATTACACTGGCGAGCGCGTTGAGCCAGGGTGGGTTCCGCCACGGGCCGAGCACTTCGCGGTCGTTGCAGAGGAGCAGGAGGAACACGCTGGCGCTGGGGAGCAGCACGCCGGCAAGGGCCTGGACGGCTTCGGTGATCACGCCGAGCGGTGCGCCGGGGATCAGCACGATCGCCGCGGCGGCGGTGATCAGCCCGGAAAAGATGCTGTAGAACAACTTGGCGTCGCGCCAGCTGCGGTGCAGCGAGCTCTTTGTGCCGAACACGTCGCCGAAGGCGTAGCTGGTGGAGACGGTGAGCGCGCCGGCGCCAATCAGCGAGGCATTGAGCAGCACGATCGCGAAGAACGCCCCGGCCGCGGAGCCGAGCGTGTGGTCCAGCGCGGTCGCGGTGGCGCCGGCGTCGGTGAACTTCCCGAAGTACGGGGTGCCGGCGAACGCGAAGGCGGACACGCAGATGAGCGCGGCAGCGCCAATGACCGCGACGACGGCGCCGATCCAGGTGTCGATGCGTTCGTAGGTGATCCAGCGGGGGGTGATTCGCTTATCGATGATGTTGGATTGCTGGAAGAACAGCTGCCACGGTGCGACGGTGGTGCCGACCATCGCGATGATCAGCAGCACGGAGGTCGAGTTCGCGCCGCCCTGGATCCCCGGGATGAAGAAGTGCTGGACGATTTGGCTGCCGTCGGGGTGGGCCATGACGAACAGCGGGATGACGAGGAAATTCGCGAACACGAACACGAACATGCCGCGCTCCCAGGCGCGGAAGCTGCCAGTGACGGTGATCGCCACGAGCGCAATCGCGGCGAGCGGGACCGCGATGTACTCGGAGATTCCCAGGTAGCCGAGCGCGAGGCTGACGCCGATGAACTCGGTGACGATCGTCAAGAAGTTCAGGAGGAACAGGTCGCCGACTGAGAACCACCCCCAGAAACGGCCGAAGCGCTCTTTGATCAAGCGGGCGTGGCCCACCCCGGTGACAGCGCCGAGCCGGACGACCATCCCTTGGTTGACGATCAGCACCGGGACGAGGAGGAGCAGCACCCACAACAGGCTGGTGCCGTAGTTCTGCCCGGCCTGGGAGTAGGTCGCGACGCCGCCGGCGTCGTTGTCGCCGACCATCACGATCAGCCCGGGTCCAATGATTGCCAGCAGCGCCAGCGCCCTGCCGCGGAGACCTCGCGCCTGATCGTATTGGCGGATCGTGCCAAACGCCGCCTGGATGTCGCCCATGTGCGCGGGGTCGAGCACGAACCGCTCGCGCGGCTGGCCGCTGCCGGGGACAGAGGATCCGAGCGGCGCAGTGGGAGCCGGGGTGGGCCCCCGGTCGGGACTCATCTGTTCACCTCCTTCTGATGGCTCGTCCGGTCATCCGCGTGCCTCTCCGGCACGCCGTCGCCATTCCTCGGGGATGAGGAGTTCGAGCACGTCGTCAAACGAGATGACTCCGATCGGCTTCCCGTCGGCGTCGATGACCGGCATCGCGAGCAGGTTGAAGTCAGCCATCAGCCGGGCGACCTCAGGCAGTTCCGTCTCGGGAGAAATCGCCGGAACCCGGGTTTCGATCAGGCTGGCGACGCTTGCGTCGCCGTCCGCCTGGATCAGCTCGGAGGCGAACACGCCGCCCACGAGCTTTTCCTGCTCGTCGATTACCCAGATCGCCAGCAGCTGTCCGGGCGGGAGCTCGCTCGCGCGCACGCGCGCGAGAGCCTGCACGACCGTCGCGTCGGCCTGCAGAGACGCGAAGTCCGGGTTCATCAGCCCGCCCGCGGTCGACGGGTTGTACCCCAATAACCGCTTGATCTTCAGCTGCTTCGCTGCCGGCATCAGGTTCAGCACCGGGATCCGCCGGTCTTGGTCGAGCTCGAGCAACAGGTCGGCCGCGTCATCACCGGCCATCCGAGCCAGCACCGCGGCCACCTCCTGGTCTGGGCGCTCCTTGAGGAACTCAACCTGGTGCTCGTCGTCGAGCTCCTCGAACACGTCAGCCTCGAGCTCCTTGTCGTGCCCGACCGCCTGCAAGATCTCTTCCCCCTCCTCATGCGAGGCGGCCTCTACCAAATCGGCGATCTGCGCCGGGTGAAGCCTGGCCAGCCGCCGGGGCGCGAGCCGCAACCTCGACGTCGGCACGTGCCCCACGAACGGCTCGATCTGCGACCACGGCACAAAGGCCGCGTGATCGCGCTCGTGACCGCGAAGCGCCGCGGCAAGAAGCGCCTGATCCCGGCGCCCAGCGCGGGGTCGATGCCGGCCACCCGCCAG
>DATBYI010000841.1:0-2991 GCA_036513815.1 Solirubrobacteraceae bacterium | reverse complement strand
CACGCCGAGGACCGTGCGCCAGACCGAGCCGACTCCGCCGAAGATGCTGGTGCCGCCGAGTGCCACGCCGGCGATCGCGAGCAACGCCAGCGAGCCGCCAAGGCCGCTCGTGGTACTCGACCCTGACCCGGTCATCGACGAGTCGAGCAGGCCCGAGAGGCCGCAGGCGGCACCGGTGATGACGAACGTGAGGATCACGATCCGGTCCACTTTGAGACCCGACAGCCGGGCCGCGTTGCGGTTGTCGCCGACGCCGTAGAGGTGGCGGCCGAAAACGGTGTACGCCAGCACGAGCTGAAGGGCGATCGCGACTAGGACGAAGATGACGACCGGGTACTGGATGCCCGCGACTCGCTGCTGGCCGAGGAACGTGAAGACGCTGCTCGTCGGGGTGATCAGCAGGCCCCCGCCGGTCACGCCGACGGCGATGCCGCCGAACGTGAGGGCGCTCGCGAGCGTGGCGAGGAACGCGTTCACGCGCAGCTTCGTCACCAGCAGCCCGTTGATGAGCCCCATCGCCAGGCCGGAACCGATCGCGACGGGGAACGCCCACCATACGCCCCAGTGGACGGCAGCCCACGCGCCAAGCACCTCGCTCAGTACGAAGATCGCCCCGAGCGAGAGGTCGAAGTTGCCGGCGATGATCGTGTAGGTGACGGCGCAGGCGGCGATGCCGAGGGTCGCGTTCTGGAAGACGAGGTTGAGGAGGTTCTGCCAGGTGAGGAAGTCGGGCGACGCGAAGGAAAAATAGGCGAAGAGCGCGACGGCGAAGACGACGATGCCGTAGTCGCGGATGTGCTCGGCCTTGATCCGGCGGGAGCGCACGCGCGGAACGGCGATCCCGTCCGCCCCGGCGGGGTCCCCGGCTGGGACTGGATCCCCGGCCAGAGGCCCGGACGGCTGCACGGTCATTCGATCGTTCTCCCTCCAAGGCCGAACGCGGCCTCCATCACGGCATCCAACTGCGGGTCCGCGCCGAACTCACGAGTGATCGAGCCGCGGCGCATCACGAGCACGCGATGGGCGAGTCCGAGCACCTCCTCGATCTCCGACGAGATCAGCAGGACGGCGCTCCCCTCCGCCGCCAGCTTGTTGATCAGGCGGTGGATCGCCGCCCGCGCCGCGACGTCGACGCCGCGCGTGGGCTCGTCGAGGATCAGCACCCGCGGGCCGCGGAGCATCCAGCGGGCGAACAGGAGCTTCTGCTGGTTGCCGCCGGAGAGGTTCGCCGTCTTCATCGACGGGACCGGCGGCTCGACAGACAGCAGTTTCAGGAGCGAGCTCGTCTTCGCCCGCTCGAGGGCGAGGCGCAGTATCCCCAAGCGCGAGGCGACCGAGCGGAGGTCCGCGAATGTCGTATTCGCCGCCACGGAGAGCTCAAGGAACAACCCGTCGTCCTTGCGGCTCTCCGGCACGAAAGCCATCCCGGCCGCCATCGCGTCCGCGGGCGAGCGGATGGCGCGCGCGGTGCCGTCGACGGCGATCGTCCCGCCATCGATCGGATCGGCGCCCGAGATCGCACGGGCGAGCTCGCTGCGGCCGCTGCCCACGAGGCCGGCGAGGCCGACTATCTCGCCTGACCGGATCTGCAGCGAGATGTCTCTGAGCACGCCCTTGCGGTGCAGGCCGGACACGTCAAGGATCACCGGCGTCGTCAAGTTCCGCGGCTTCTCGAAGTGCTCCGCCTCCGCCGCCGCGCCGAACATCCCGGCGACGAGGCTCTCCTCGGTTTCTTCCGCCACCGGCGCCGTCCGCACGAGGCGCCCGCTGCGCAGCACCGTCACCGTGTCGGCGAGCTCGAGCACTTCATCGAGGAAGTGGCTCACGTAGACGATCGTCCTGCCGCCCTCGCGCAGGGTGCGGATCATCCGGTGCAGCGTCTTGGTCTCGACGCTGGTCAGCGACGAGGTTGGCTCGTCCATCACGATCACCCGCGCGTCGGCCGCGACAGCGCGCAAGATCTCGGTCTTCTGCTTGTCGGCGGTGCGCAGCATACCGACCTTGGCGTTTCCGTCGAGCTCGAAACCCCACAGGGAAATGAGTTCCTCGTATTGCCTGCGCATCTGGCGCCACTGGACGAGCCCGAAGCGGCGCGGCTCGATGCCGAAGTAGACGCTCTCGATCACGCTCATGTGCGGCATCGGCGAGAGCTCCTGCGAGATCGTCGCGATCCCGTCGATGCGCGCCTCGCGCGGGCTCGTGTAGCGGACCTGCCGGTCGTCGACGAACAGCTGTCCGTCGTCGGGGCGGATCACGCCTCCGATGATCTTCCCGAGCGTTGACTTCCCGGCGCCGTTCGCCCCGACGAGTCCGTGCACGGTACCTCCGGCAACCACGACGCTGACGTTGTCAAGCGCCGTGGTGCCGGAGTACCGCTTGCCGATTTCGACGAGCCGAACGCGCGCGGCCGCCGCTGAACTCACCCTGGGTTGCCCTCCAGCGTCCAGTCCGGCACGAAGTTCGGGTGCTGGGTCAGGAACGTCTGGTCGATGATCGCCGGACGGGTGTCCGGGTTGATGATGTTGACCAGGTTCGGCACCGACTTCCCGTTCACCGCGTCGTTCAGGTACTGGATGCCGAGCACCGACTCAGAGACCGGGTACAGGCCGAGGGTGGCGTAGACCGTCCCGGTCTTGACCTCGTTGACGATCTCCGTCGCGCCGCCGTAGCCGATGATCGCGATGTTCTTGCCGGGCGTGTAGCCGCCGATCAGCTTCATCGCGGTCATCGCCCCGGCCGCCATCTGGTCGCCGAACGTCGCGAACACGTTGATGTTCTTGTTCGCGGTGAAGAACGTCTGGGCGACGGCCTGCGAGTCCGACTGGTCGTACTGGCCGGGCGGCATCACCTTGAACGTGTAGTTCGGCCTCCCCTTGTAGTACGCCGTCATCGCGTTGATGCGAACCGTGTCAGTCGGGTAGTTGGCGAGCCCCGGCAGGAAGGCGATGTTACAGTGGCCGCTTCCCACCTGCTTCGTGCAGGCCGAGTTCA
>DATBYI010000840.1:0-4641 GCA_036513815.1 Solirubrobacteraceae bacterium | reverse complement strand
ATTCAGCGCCAACTCGGGCACGCATACCTCTCGACGACCGGCACCTACCTCGAAGGGATCTCATCGGAGGAGATCATCGGCGCCATACACGGCCGCAAAGCACCGATGATGCACGCGAGCACCGGGCTTGAGTTCTGACCGGCGCGACGTCTGCGGGAGCGCCACGGCGCTCCCGCACCGCCACCTACCCCGTTCAGAATCGCCAAGCAGAAGCCCGCAACACAGCGTCGCTCATCGTCCATCTCATCAGTCTCGCTGAGCGCCACCCGCGTGCCTGCTCGGTTGACAATGCAGAAGTCCGGCTCGAGCACGACCAGCGCGAGGTGGACTCCTGCATCGCCTGGCTCAGCGAGCGTCTCGCCTCCGGCCCGACGCTCACTGGTCAGATTCCTCGGGAGGGGCAGCGAGGTGAGCGATCGCGCGGTCTAGCGCAATCACAGGCTCAGGCACGCCGCCGCCTTCAGCGAGACGGAGGGAAGCCTCCGACTCGGGTGCCAGACCTGCGATGTGGTCTCAAGTTGTCGGTGCGCAAACCAAGTGTTTGCGGCGCCAGCCGATAGACGTTGTGTGACCTTGGCCGGCTGTGCAACAGCCAATCAGAAGGGATTTCCCGCGGACCGGCGGGGACTTCAGGCGGTATGTAGCCGAAGCCCGCCCGTCCAGGCCCGCAATGGCGAAGGGGCCGCCGGGCACAGGCCGGCTCGAGTAGAGCCCGGTTGGAGCACACCCTGGGGTCAGGACGCCAGATAGCGGAGGACGGCGAGCACTCGTCGGTGGTCATGGTGTGAGGGCGCCAGACCGAGCTTGGTGAAGATGTTGGCGACGTTCTTCTCGACCGCCCGCTCGGAGATCACGAGGGTGCTGGCGATGGCGCCGTTTGTCCTGCCTTCGGCCATCAGGGAGAGGACGTCGTGCTCTCTGGGGGTGAGCGTGTCGAGGTCATCGGTGCGCCGGGTGGCCCTTAGGACCTGTGTGACGACTTCGGGGTCGAGGGCGGTGCCGCCGGCGGCCACTCGGGTCAGCGCGTCGACGAATTCGCCGACATCGCCGACGCGGTCCTTGAGTAGGTATCCGATGCCGGCGGCACCGCGGCTGGATGCCGCGCTAAGGAGCTCGGCGGCATGACGGGTCTCGATGTATTGGGAGAAGACCAGCACTCCTGTGCCGGGGTGCTCGCGGCGGATGGCGATTGCCGCCCGGATACCCTCGTCGGTGTAGTCGGGCGGCATTCGCACGTCCACGACGGCAGCATCCGGCTCATGTTCGTCCACGGCCGCTCGTAGCGCCTCGGCATCGCCCACGGCGGCCACCGTCTCGTGTCCCCGCTCGGCCAGGACCTCGACCAGCCCCGCCCGGATGACGGCGGAGTCTTCGGCGATGACGATCCGCATTCGACGCTCCTCCTATCGCGTCAGACGTGAGATGGCAGCTCGACGGTGACCACCGTGGGACCACCGGCCGGACTTTCGACCCGCAGCCTGCCATCAACGGTCTTGACCCGCTCTGCGAGGCCGGCCAGGCCTCCGCCCGGCTCGAGCCGGGCGCCGCCGGTGCCGTAGTCGCTGACTCGCATCGTCACGAGGCCGGGCTGGTGCAGCACCTCCAAACTGGCGCGCTGGGCGCCGCTGTGCTTGGCCGCGTTCGTGAGCAGCTCCCCGGCGCAGAAGTAAGCGATCGTCTCGATGGCAGGGGACGGGCGCTCGGGCAGGTCGACGACCAGTTCGACCGCCAGGTCGCTACGTGCCGCGAGGCCGGCCAGGGCGGCACCGAGGCCTTCGCCCAGCGCCGGTGGATGGATCCCCCGGGCCAAGTCACGCAGCTCGGTGATCGCCTCCATCGCTCCACGGTGCGCGGCGGCGACCAGCTCCAGGGCCCGGTCGAGGTCGGCGCCCTGCAGCCTGGCAGCCGAGGTGCTGAGATGGTCCCGAGCGAGCCCCAGCTTCATCACGACAGCAACCATCTGGGCCTGCGCTCCGTCGTGCAGGTCCTGCTCGATACGGCGCAGCCGGGCTGCCGCGTCATCCACCACCAGAGCCCGGGATCGCTGCAGCTCGCGCACGCGCTCGACGTTCTTCGGGGCATCCCGCAGCAGGTTCCAGCGCGGGACCAGGTAGGCCAGCGAGCCGTTCAGCCCGGCCGCCACGAAGAAAAGCGCCCCCCACCAATGACCGAAGGCCAAGAGCGACACCCCCGTGATCACGAAACAGACCGCGGCGACCCATCGGCTGATCGCCACGCCCTTCACATGACGCGCCCCGAACGCAGTGAAGGTACCCCTCGCGGCCAACGAGGCCATCCCGGTCGATTGCTGATGCTCAGTCTGGTTGTACATAGCACTGCCTCCTTGATCTTCAGTGCCGACCACCTTGGTCGCCAACGTGTTCGATCGTCGCACCGAATGAGGCAGAGATCCACCGTGGGACCCCCCAAATCCGAAGTACGGGTAGCACGGTCCCGCGGACCGACTGACCGGCAAAGATGAGTCATACCTGGACCGGCCCTGACGAGTGAGGACGAAAGCTGAGCCTCGTCGGAATCTACGACGGGGACGGCGTGCAGCGACTCTGACCTGGCCGTCGAGACGGACGACAAGCGGCGGTCTCGTCTGACCGCTCCGTTTCCGTGGGAGCAGTCGCGAGCCGCGCACCGGCGTTCGGCTAGACCTCCCTTTCGTCAGCCTGCGCAACTTCGCGCGGCTCGCCCCCGCATTCGCAATGCGCGGATGGGGGCGCCGTGGCTGCTTAGCCTGTGGTTGCGCTAGACCGCGCCGTCTCTCACCAGGCTACCCCTCCGGACGATTTGCACCAGGGACAACCTCCGGGGTTGGATGAATCTGAGCGCAGGTCGCGCTCGTTGGCCACGAGCTAAGAGTTCTGGAAATCGTCCATTTCGGTCAGTCTCGTTGAGCACCGCCCGCGTGCGACCGGATCGCCTGGCGAAGCGGGCGTCTTGTCGGTGGCGCCGCGGGGACTGCTCGACTTCTGCGTTCTCGAACGAGCAAGCCCCGCTGGTCGTGGAATTTCGGTGACGGCGGTCCTTGGTTGATGGTTACACACCGGGGGTGGTGGCGAGCTCGTTGTTGCGGTGGTTGGTGAGCTCTCGTTCGATCGCGATGGCGAGCCGGGCGAGCCCGCGATAGCCCTCGACCTTGCGGAATCTGGTCTCGGCTTCGAGCATCCCGGCGGCGGTCCAGCGCAGGCACATCTCGCCTGAGCTCCAGTTCTTGACGTTGCGGTTGATCGCTCGGACGGTAGAGATCATCGACTCGCACGGGTTCGTGCTCTGCAGCGTGCGCTGGAGCTTGCCGGTGACGCCGAGCCGGATCACGGTGAGGGTCTCTTCCATGCCCTTCCCTGAGTGAGGCGGCAGCGCCGAGGTGGGGGCGGTCGAGTTCGAGCGCCAGCGCGGTGAGCTGCTGAAGCGCGAGGTCATGGTCGGTCTCCTGCCACGCCTGGCCGAGCTTGCGCTTGGCCGGGTCCCGGTCACGCTCGGGGAGGTGGTCCAGAACGTTTCGCTCTTTGTGCTGCACGCAGCGCTGGACCGGGACCTCGTGCCCGAACACCTGACGGATCGCCTTGCGGAGCGCTTTGGAGCCGTCGATCACGAACAACAGCCTCTGTTCGACATCCAGGCCACGGTCGACCAGGTCGGCCAGCAGCGCTGAGGCCACAGCCGCGTTCTCGCTCGAGTCCTCCCACAGCCCCAGCGCGAGCTTGTCGCCCTCGGTCGTGATCCCCAACGCGACGATGTTGGTGCTCCCGTGCAGATCAATCCCGCCGAGCATCATCACCGCCAGGCGCAGGTCCGACAGTGGCCGGTTCATCAACCGCCACAGCTGATCGCGGGTGCGGTCAACGAACATGCGCGACACCGCCGACTTCGACGTCGACCGGGCATCGTCCTCGAGCTGCTCACCGACCGGCTCCTGAGCGCGCCGATACCGGCGAGTGGAAACGCCGGCCAGCATCCGCTCCAGCACCACGTCGCCGAGCTGGTCGCGATCGGCGAAATGCTCATAGCTCTCAAGCGGCAGCTCCGACTCGCCATCGGCCGTCCCGACCCGCGGCCGGCTGACCTCGACACGCCGGCCACCGAGCGTCACCTCCCCATCCTCATGGCCATGACGAACCGCGACACGGTCCGGATTGTGCTTGCCCCTCGGACCGACGATCCCCTCGACCTCGGCCTCGAGCAACTTCCGCAGCACACGCAGCCCAACCTCGACCGACAACGCCAACAACCCCTCTCTTGCCGCCCCAATCAGCGGCCCGAGCGCCTCCCGCACCCGCTCCTCGAGCACGCCCTCATCGTTGATCGCCTCAGCGACCGGTAGGTTGCACATCTCGGCGGTTCCTCCCTCGATCTTGGCCGATCGCCCGTCACGCTCCCACCAAAAGCGGACGAGCCGGAGGGACCGCCGTCACCTCAAAGTTCTACGAGCCCCGGGACAACCTCCAACCCCGCGGCGGGGGTTAGCTGGAATCGAGCAAGCACCCGCAGGGTCGTGCTTCTGCTTGCCCAGGAAGACGGGCCTCTCATCAGGCCGCTTGATCCCGCTCCAGGTGATCGTCGATCTCGACACGGGCGTCGCGAGGATGATTTGGCCTCGGTGCGCCGGGTCGAGACCGTCGCTAAGCCCAC
>DATBYI010000839.1:0-6137 GCA_036513815.1 Solirubrobacteraceae bacterium | reverse complement strand
GCGTGACCGAGACGATCGCGGAGCGGCTCTCGATGGAGGACCGCGTGCGCGCGCTGGGGCTGTGGGTGGCGCGGTCGGACGCGAATTTCATCTGGCTGCATCTGCCCGACGACGTCGAAGAGGCGGATGTGGTCGCAGGGTTGAAGGAGCGCGACGTGCTGGTTCGCGCCGGCGACGCGCTGGGGCGAGAGCGCTCGCTCCGAGTCACCGTCGGCACCGCGGCCGAGAACGAACGCTTCGGGGACGCGCTGGCTGACGTCCTCGGCTAGGGGCGTGGCGAAAAAGGCACGCCATACGTGTCTTTTTCGCCACACCGTTTGGTGATGCGGATCCGGTCTGGTAGAAACCCGTTGCGATGAGCGCCCGTAGCCGCACCGCCACCGACTCCCGCGGCTACTCGTACGTCTACGCCTGGCGATTTAGCTAGGCGCTCGGCTGACCTAGTCCTCGCCCGCGAACCGTGCCGCGGGCCTGCGCCACCGCCGAGCCGAGCGCCGAAAAACCCCCCGGTCGGGTGAAACCCGACCCACCCGCTTCCGTACAGTTTCCAGGCACTCAGAGAGGACAGCAGATGATGATCGTGATGAAATCGACGGCCAGCGAGCAGGAGGTGGAGGCCGTCGTCGAGCGAGTCAGAAGCGTCGGCGCGCGCACCCACATAAGCCGCGGCGAGGAGGTCACCGTGATCGGCGCGATCGGGGATCGCGAGCACGTCGCCCGGCTCGAGCTCGAGGGGTACGCCGGCGTCGATCGCGTCGTCCCAATCCTCAAGCCCTACAAGCTCTCCTCGGTCCAGTTCAAGCACGGCGAGCGCACCGTGCTCGACATCGCAGGACGGAAGGTGGGCGGGAACAACTTCGCGATGATCGCCGGGCCGTGCACGGTCGAGTCGCGCGAGCAGACGCTCGAGACGGCGCGGATCGTCCGTGACGCCGGCGCGACGCTGTTCCGCGGTGGCGCGTACAAGCCGCGCACGTCGCCGTACGCGTTCCAGGGCCTCGGCCAGGAGGGCCTGCGGCTGCTCGCCGAGGCCAAGGCCGAGACCGGCCTGCCGATCGTCACCGAGCTGATGGACCAGCGCGACCTCGACCAGGTGCTCGAGGTGGCCGACGTGATCCAGATCGGTGCCCGCAACATGCAGAACTACTCGCTGCTGGCCGAGGTGGGTCGTTCGGGCCGGCCGGTGCTGCTCAAGCGCGGCCTGTCGGCGACGCTCGAGGAGCTGCTGATGGCGGCCGAGTACATCCTCAAGGAGGGCAACCCGTCGGTGATGCTGTGCGAGCGCGGGATCCGCACGTTCGAGACCGCCTACCGGTTCACGCTCGATCTGATGGCCGTCCCCGTGCTCAAGGAGCTCACCCACCTGCCGGTGATCGTCGACCCGAGCCACGCCGCCGGCCGGCGCGACCTCGTCCTGCCGCTGTCGCTGGCCGCCGCGGCGGCGGGGGCGGATGGGATCATCGTCGAGGTGCACCCCCATCCGGAGCACGCCATCTGCGACGGTCCTCAGCAGCTCGTCGCCGACGAGTTTCCCGAGTACATGTCCCGCGTGCTGGCCGCAGCCGAGGTCGCGGGCAAGGCGCTCGCCGCCGTTTAGCGGGCCTCCTTGAGGATCGCCCTTGTCGGCGTCGGGCTGATCGGCGGCTCGATCGGACTGGCCGCGCGGCAGCGGCTCGCCGCCACGGTGGCGGGGTACGACAGCGATCCGGCGGCACTCGAGCTGGCGCGCGAGCGGGGCGCGATCGATCGCCCCGCCGAGACCATCGCGGACGCGGTGGCGGACGCCGAGGCCGTGTTCGTGGCGGTGCCCGTGAGCCGGCTGGGTGAGGCGGTGCACACCGCGCTCGCGACAGCGCCGGCGGACGCGGTCATCTCCGATGTCGGATCAACCAAGCGCGCGGTTGTGGCCGCGCTCGACGATCCGCGGTTCGTCGGCGGCCATCCTCTCGCCGGGGCCGAGACGGCCGGCGTCCGTTACGCCCGTGAGGACCTGTTCGACGGCGCAACCTGGTATCTCACGCCGACTCCGACCACGTCGGGCATCCTGTACGAGCGCCTTCACCGCCTGCTGCGTACGCTCGGGGCACGGCCGGTGGCGATCGAGCCCGAGACGCACGACACCATCCTGGCCACCGTCTCTCACCTGCCGCACGTGCTCGCCAACGTGCTCGTGGCGCAGGCGGCACAGACGCTGGCGGCCGGCGGCGAGCGCTTGCCGGCAACCGGACCGAGTTTTCGCGACGCCACGCGGGTGGCGGGCGCTCCGAGCGCGATCTGGACCGACATCTACATCTCCAACCGCGACGCGCTGGCGGCCGGCATCGACGACACGATCGCGCGCCTGGGGGCGGTGCGCGACGCGCTTGACGCGGCCGACCGCTCCCACCTGACGAGCTGGAACGACGCCGCGGCAGCCGATCGCCGCCGCCTGCTCGAGGCGCAGCTCGCGGGCGGTCCGCTGTTCGAGCTCCGGGCGTCGGTACCGAACCGGCCCGGTGTGGTGGCGCAGCTCGCGCTCGAGCTTGGGCGCGCCGGCGTCAACATCACCGACATGGCGCTCTACCCGGCGCCGGACATGAACGAGGGTGTCGTCGCGCTGTGGATCGCCGGCGAGGAACAGGCCGTGCGCGCCGAGGAGCTGGTGGGGACGTTGGGCTTTCCGGTGGCGCGGGCGTGAACCTCCGCTTCGATCCGTCGGGGCCGCTGCGGGGGGCGATCCGGGTGCCGCCCGATAAGTCGATCTCGCACCGCGCGGCGATCGTCGGCGCGATGGCCTCCGAGCCGGTCAGGGTCCGCAACTACCTCGATGCGGCCGACACGCGCTCGACCCTCGCGGCGGTCCAAAGGCTCGGCGCGATCGTCGAAGACCGTGGCGAGGAGCTCGTGATTCGCGGCTGCGGGCTGCGCAACGCGCTGTCACCGACCGACCCGCTCGACGTGGGGAACGCCGGCACGCTCATGCGTCTGCTCCCGGGCTGGCTCGCGTTTCAGCAGGGGCGGAGCTTCATGCTCGACGGGGACGAGTCGATCCGCCGGCGCCCGGTCGATCGGATCGCGGAGCCGTTGCGAGCGATGGGGGCCCGGATCGAGGCGCGCGAGGGCCGCTACCCGCCGTTCACGGTCCACGGCGCGGCGCTCAGGGGGATCGCCTACGAGCTCCCGGTGGCCAGCGCCCAGGTCAAATCGTGCGTGCTGCTCGCCGGGCTGGTCACAGACTCGACCACGGTGATCGAGCCCATCGCGAGCCGCGACCACACCGAGCGGATGCTCGCGGCGGCCGGCGCCCCTGTCCGGCGCGAAGGCAACGTCGAGGACGGGTACCGCACCACGGTCGCCAACACCGACGAGCTCGAGCTCGAGCTCGTCGACGTACCGGGTGATCTGTCCTCGGCCGCGTTCCTGATCGCCGCCGGCGTGCTCGTTCCCGACTCACGGCTCGTGCTCGAGCGGGTTGGGGTGAACTGGACGCGCGCCGGCTTCCTGCGCATCCTCGAGCGCATGGGGGCGATCGTGCTGTCCGACGCCGAGCCGCCGGGTGTCTTCACATCTGGCGAGCCGGTCGCCGATATCGACGTCCGCAACGCCCCGATCGAGGGCACCACGGTGGGAGCCGACGAGGTGCCGCTGGCGATCGACGAGCTTCCGCTGGTGGCGCTGCTCGGCTGCTTCGCCGACGGCGAGACGCTCGTGCGTGGAGCGCAGGAGCTGCGGCTCAAGGAGTCAGACCGGATCGCGTCCGTGGTCGACGGGTTGCGCGGCCTGGGGGCGAAAATCGAGGCGCTGCCCGACGGGTTTGCCGTCACCGGGACCGGCGGCCTGCGCGGCGGCGTGCTCGACGCCCACGGCGATCACCGCCTGGCCCTGCTCGGCGCCGTGGCGGGGCTCGCCTCCGAGCAGGGCGTCGAGGTGGTGGGCATGGAGGCGGCCGAGGTCTCCTACCCCGGCTTTGCCGGCGACGTGGCCCGGTTGGCGTCGTGACCGTCGTGGCCATCGACGGGCCCGCCGGAGCGGGGAAGTCGACCGTGGCGCGGGCGCTCGCCGACCGACTCGGGTTCACCTACCTGAACACGGGGTCGATGTACCGTGCGGTGGCGCTGGCGGCGTCTGAACGGGGCGTCGAGCCGGCGGAGATCGCGGGGTCGCTCGTAATCGAGCCGGGCGAGCGGACTCTGCTCGACGGCCGCGACGTGACGGACGAGATCCGCACGCCGGCGGTGTCCGAGGCGGCGTCGCGCGTCGCGGCCGACCCGGTCGTGCGTCAGGCGATCGTCGCCCAGCAGCGCCGCCTACTCGACCACGGCGACTGGGTGGCCGAGGGGCGCGACATCGGCACGGTCGTCGTGCCCGACGCCGAGCTCAAGGTGTTCCTGACCGCCGACCCGGCCGAGCGAGCGCGTCGGCGCGCGGCCGAGCTCGGCGTTGAGCCGGCGATGGTCCTGGCCGAGCAGACGATCCGCGACGAGCGCGACCGGACCCGTGAGCACTCCCCGCTCGCGCCCGCGGACGGCGCGGTCGAGCTCGACACGACCGCTATGACGCTCGACGAGGTCGTGGACCGGATCGCCGAACTGGTGGGTGCCGGGGGCACTGGCTAGCCTCAGTACGCCATGAAGGTCGCAATCGTCGGATATCCGAACGTCGGCAAGTCCTCGCTGGTCAACCGGCTCACCGAGTCGCGCGAGGCGGTCGTGCACGAGCGGCCCGGCGTGACGCGCGACCGCAAGGAGCTTCGGACCGACTGGAACGGTCGCTCGCTGACGCTGATCGACACCGGCGGCGTCGACCTCGACGATCGCGCGGAACTCGCCTCTCAGGTGCACGACCAGGTTCGGGCGGCGCTGGCCGACGCGGACGTCGCGGTGCTCGTGGTCGACGCCAGGGCCGGTCTGCGACCGGGCGATCTCGAGGTGGCCGACCTTCTGCGCCGGGCGCCGAAGCCGGCGCTCGTAGCGGCGAACAAGATCGACTCGGTGCGCGACATGCCGCTGGCCGCCGAGTTCCACCGTCTCGGGCTAGGCGACCCGATCGCCGTCTCAGCCGCCCAGGGGCTCGGCACCGGCGACCTGCTCGACCGGATCGTGGAGCTGGCGCCGTCTTCCGAAGACGAGGCGGAGGCGGACGAGGACGTCGTTCGCCTGGCCGTCATCGGGCGCCCCAACGTGGGGAAGTCTTCGCTCGTGAACCGGTTCGCCGGGGCCGAGCGGGTGATCGTCTCGCCCGAGGCCGGCACGACCCGCGACGCGATCGACCTCCCGATCGAGTTCGAGGGGCGCGAGCTGATCCTCGTCGACACCGCCGGGCTGCGGCGCGCGGCCAAGGTGGGGGAGTCGGTCGAGTACTACACCTCGTTGCGTTCGCGCCGCGCGGCCGAGCGGGCGGACGTGGCGCTCGTCGTGTGCGACGCGACCGACGGGATCACCGCCCAGGACCTCCGCGTCGCCGACCTCGCGATGCACAGCGGCTGCGCCACCGCGCTCGTGCTCAACAAGTGGGACATTGCGGAGCGCATCGATCTCGAGCACGAGCGCGCCCGCGCCCACCAGAAGCTCCGCCTGCGTCCCCGCGTCCTGACCGCGAGCGCCAAGACCGGCCGCAACATCCAGCGACTCCTGGCGGAGGCGGTGGCGCTGGCCGACCGCCGCGAGGCCCGGATCCCCACACCTCAGCTCAACCGGTTCCTGTCCGACGTGACGGCCGCGCGCCAGCCTCCCGCCGGCGGGCCGGCCCGGGGTGGCCATCGGCTCAAGCTGATCTACATGACCCAGACCGATGAGCGGCCGCCGCGCTTCTCGATCCAGGTCAACTCGCGGGCCCGGGTCACGCGCGACTACGCCTACTTCGTCGAGAACCGGCTTCGCGAGCGCTACCACTTCGAAGGCGTTCCGGTGATCATCGACTTCGTCGAGCGAAACGAGCGGCGGGCGCCCACCCGGCGGCGCGCCGCGGCCGTCTGACCCACTTCTAGGCTGCGCCGGAACGGGGACTGACGGGATGGCCGGCGGCGCCTGACGGCGGCGCCTCAGAGCGGCCGCCCTACTGGCGCAAAACGTGCCCAAAGATGCTTGAGTGACGGGCGCCGATGTCCGCCGTTTCGCCGCCCCGACCTCCGTCTGCCGGCAAGACCCCCCGGCGATGGG
>DATBYI010000838.1:0-3557 GCA_036513815.1 Solirubrobacteraceae bacterium | reverse complement strand
CGATCTGGGCCAGGGCAACGTGGCCGAGCCCGATCAGGTGCTCGGCGGCGAGCCGGCCGGCGTCCGTCTCGCGCATGTAGACGTTGCGTCCGCTGCCCGGCACGCGGCGATTGACGAACACGTACGGCACGCGGCTACCGGCCACGAGTTGAAGAATCGGATTGCCGGGCGCGGCGCTGGCCACGATGATCCCGTCGATCCGGCCCTCCTCGACGAGCCGGTCCCAGGCCTGCTCGGTCACCGTGCTGTCGTCCTCGGCGAGCACGATCACGTACCCGCGAGTAGCGGCCTCGGCCACCGCTCCGCGAACGATGTCCGAATAGACGGGGTTGCGCAGCGACGGGACGAGCATCCCGAACGTCGCCGTGGCCGCGGTCTTAAGGCCGCGAGCCAGCGCGTTCGGGCGGTAGCGGAGCTCGCGCGCCACCGCCATGATGCGCTCGCGCGTCTCCGGGCGGACCGCAGCGCGGTCGCTGTCGTGGAGGACGCGCGAGACCGTCGAGGGATGGACCCCGGCGGCGCGGGCGACGTCGACCAGTCGGATCGAATTACGGGGTGGCACGGTGATTCGACTCTTCCGCTCGACTGTTCTAGTCGTTTAGCCTAACGTTTGCGTAATGCGTAAGGCTACTTCCCCTGGCGAGCATCGCTTCCTGGTCACGGGCGCCTACGGCTGTATCGGCGCGTGGGTCCTTCGCGACCTTCTATCGGCGGGAGCTCAGGTCGTGGCGGCCGACCTGGCCGAGGGCTCGCCTCGGCTAGCCCTCGTCCTCGAGGACGAACACGACGAGAACCTCACCCGCGAGGTCGTCGACGTCACCGACCTGCTGGCGCTGGAGCAACTGCTCGATCGCCACGGGATCACCCGGATCATCCATCTCGCCGCGCTCCAGGTCCCGTTCTGCCGCGCCGATCCGCCACTCGGCGCCGCGGTCAACGTGGTCGGCACCGTCAACGTGTTCGAGGCCGCACGGCGCCGGCGCGAGACGATCGGGCACGTCGTGTACGCGTCCTCGATCGCCGCCTACGACTCGCCCAACGGCGTGCCGGAGGCATCGATGGCCGACGTGCCGGGGACGCTGTACGGCATCTACAAGCGCGCCACCGAGCACACCGCGATGCGCTACTGGATCGACGATTCCCTTGCCAGCATTGGGCTTCGGCCCCATACGGTGTACGGCCCGGCCCGTGACCAGGGCCTCACATCGGCCCCGACGATGGCGATGCTCGCGGCCGCCGCCGAGCGCCCCTACGAGATCCCCTACGGAGGCCGGGCCCAATTCCAGTACGCGCCCGACGTGGCCCGGGCCTTCGTCCAGGCCGCGCTCGCCGAACCACGCTCGGCGGCCGTGCACAACCTCCGCGGGACGCCCTGCTCGGTGGCCGAGGTAGTCGACGCGATTATCGCCGCCTCCCCGGGCGCCGAAGGCTCGATCAGCTGGACCGAGACGACGCTCGCCTTCCCGCCGACGGTCGAGAGCGATGGCCTCGACGCGTCGATCGGACGCCTCGAGGAGACGCCTCTGAGCGTTGGGGTAGCCGACACCATCGCCCGATTCCGGGTCGCGTTGGCCGATCACCGGCTCGATCCGTCGATTCTCGACGGTCAAGAGGTCGCCGCACCTTGACAGGCGCGCGAGCGGTCCCATAGGATCCGCGCAATCGTTTGCCCGAGACAGGATCAGCTTGGGACTGTTTGGCAAGAAGAAGCAATCCGCGCCCGAGGATCAAACCCTCTCGCTGTACTACGCCTCCGACGTCCACGGCTCGGACCAATGCTGGCGGAAGTTCCTGGGCGCCGGGCGCTTCTACGGCGTCGACGCGCTGATCATGGGCGGCGACCTCACCGGCAAGGCGATCGTCCCGATCGAGCGCAACGGCTCGGGGTCGTTCAGCACGACCTTCCTCGGAGAGGTGCGGAGCGGCAAGAGCGAGCATGAGCTCGACGAGCTGGTCGAGGCGATTCGCTACAACGGCATGTACCCGTGGATGGCCAGTGCCGAGGAGATCGCGGCGCACAGCGAGGACCTCGGGGCGCAGGACGCGCTGTTCGATGCGGTGATCACCGAGGAGCTCAGGCGCTGGATCACGCTCGCCGACGAGCGGATGTCGCAGTACGGGATCGGGGTGTACGTAATGCCCGGTAACGACGACCCGTGGAGCTGCGACGAGGTCCTCGAGACGGCCTCGCACGTCGTGGCGTGCGACGACCGGGTGGTGGAGGTCGGCGGCCACGAGATGATCTCGTGCGCCTACGCCAATCCCACCCCGTGGGACAGCCCGCGCGAGCTCGACGAGAACGCCCTGTACGAACGCATCAAGCGGCTGGCCGACCAGGTCCAGGCTCCCGAGCGCGCGATCTTCAACCTGCACGTGCCCCCGTACGCCTCGGGGCTAGACACCGCTCGGGAGATCAATCCCGATCTGACCGTGGTGTACAAGAGCGGCGCGCCGCACGAGATTCCCGTCGGCAGCACCGCGGTGCGCCAGATCCTCGAGGAGTACCAGCCGGCGCTGGCGCTCCACGGGCACATTCATGAATCGAGGGGCGAGGCGCAGATCGGACGCACCCTCGCCATCAACTCTGGGTCCGAATACAACAGCGGCCGCATCCACGGGGTCACCGTCGCGCTCGGCGGCGATCGCGTGCTCTCACACCAATTCGTCATCGGTTGACAACCCACCCTTAGGGAGGCCTCGTGGCAGAGACCCAATCCGCACAGCCTGTAACCGTCAGCGAACCAAGCTCAAAGCTGTTCGTCCGCAACGCCACGGGCCTGGTCCGCGGGGTTCCCTCGAAATCCTCGATCATCATCAACTTCATCCCGGGTCACCCGACCCAGACGCTGGCGGCTGTGTTCTTCTTCGCGCTGACCCTGGCGCCCGGGGGGAACGTCTACCTCGGAATTCTGCTCGTTCTACCCATGACCCTCGCGTTCTCCTACGCGTTCGGTCTGCTCACCAGCATGATTCCCCGCTCCGGCGGTGACTACGTCCTGGTCAGCCGGGTCATACACCCGGTCGGGGGGCTCATGTCCTCGTTCTGCCTGACCATGGCCGGGTTGCTGTCCAACGCGTTCTTCGGACTGGCCTTCGTCACCGTCGGCCTAGGTCCGGGGCTGACCGGGATCGGCTTGATCGGGCACAACACCCGGTTGATCAAGTGGGGCACCACGCTGTCGTCGAGCCACAAATGGCAGTTCATCTTTGGCGGGCTGATGATGGTCGCCGCCGGACTGATCATGACCGGCGGCTGGCGACGTGTGCTGCGCATCCAGAACACGCTGTTCTGGATGGTGACGGGCAGTCTGCTCCTATGCGTGGTGGTGGCGATTTTCACGACGCACTCGACCTTCATTCATAACTTCAACAACTTCGCCCGGCCGTACACCCACTCCGGCAACACCTATGCAGGAGTGATCGCGGCCGCGACCAAGGCCGGGGTCGTGACCCATCACGCTTTCTCGTTCTCGGCCACGATTCCGATCATCGGCATCCTGGCGACGACCGCGATCTACAGCTATTGGACGACATTCGTGGGTGGGGAGCTCCGCCAA
>DATBYI010000837.1:0-2044 GCA_036513815.1 Solirubrobacteraceae bacterium | reverse complement strand
GGACGGCCGCTTCTCGACCGTCGCCACCTTCGGACCCGGCGACCCGAGCATCCACCGCACCTATTGGTTCCAGATCGCCTCGCTCCCGATGGGCAACTATCCGTACGCGCCGGCCGCCAGCCAGCGCGTCCCCGTGATCGTTGGCGGCAATCTTGGTGAGCATGTGCGCTGACGACCAATACAGCGCGCTGCGTAAGCTCGGTGAGCGAGGTCAGGAGCTCGAGCGTCGTCGTGGGCCGGATCCATATCCTCGACCGACCGGACCAGCACCACCGCTCGACGAGCTGCGCCGGCGGCGGGGCGAAATCACGGAGGTGGCGGTGCGCCGTAGCGTCCAGACCGTGCGTGTGTTCGGGTCGGTCGCCCGAGGCGACGCAGGACCCGGCAGCGACCTCGATGTCCTCGTCGAAATGGGCGAGCGCGGCGGCCTGCTTGAACAGGCCGCCTTCCAAGCCGACATGGAGGATCTCCTCGGCTGCCCTGTCCATGTCATGACCACGACAGGTCTAAAGCGCGCGCGTGACCACACGCGCCAACGCATTGAACGCGAGGCAGTAACACTTTGAACCCGCGAACCGACGTCGATCGCCTCGCCGACATGCGGGCCGCCCTCACGGACATCCGCCTCCTGACAAGGGGCGACATAGAGGCGTTCGATGCGAATCGTGTCACCCAGCAGGCCGTTGCTTACAACCTGGCCGTGCTTGGTGAGGCGGCTCGAGCACTGTCACCGGAGCTTCGCGACCGCTACCCGAACGTGCCTTGGCGCGCGCTTATCGGGCAGCGCAACATTGTCGTTCACGAGTACCACAGTCTCGACGTGGAGAACCTGTGGAAGATTGCAACGAAGGACACCCCGAGGCTTGATGAGCAGCTCAGCGATATCGAGGCTGCCGAACGAGGCCGCTCGTAAGCCCAATGAAGGGACCGGCTGATCGGCTGCGCATCATCTCCTGGCCGTTTCACAACGGCCTGCGAGGCGTGAGCATGGGCGCCGGCCCCATCAGGCTGGCCTCCGACCGGACCCTGATCACGAACATCCAGGCAGCGGGCTGGGACGTCGAGCACGACGAGGTCGAGCCGGTCGATGAATCCGATCCTGAGATCGTCCGCGCGATCGAGCTGATCCGCCGACTCGCGGGCAGGGTCACGTCCGCGGCGGCGGACGGGGCGTTTCCGCTCGTCCTCGCTGGCAACTGCAACAGCTGCCTCGGGACCACCGCCGGCATAGGAGCCGAGAACCTCGGCGCGGTCTGGTTCGACGCGCACGCCGACTTCGACGATCCCGAGGAGAACGAGTCGGGCTTCTTCGACGTGATGGGCTGGCCATGCTGACCGGCCGAGGCTGGAGGGCGCTGCGCCAGACGATTCCCGGTCATCTGCCGATCCCCGAGCACAACGTGGTCCTCGCCGCCGTCCGGGACCTCGAGCCCTACCAGCGCCGCCGCCTCGAGAGCTCGGAGCTGATCACGATCCCGGGCCAGATCGATCCAACCCAATTCCAACCGGCGCTCGTCGATCTCTCCCGGCGGGTCGAGCGCATCTACCTGCACGTCGACCTCGACTCGATCGACTCCGAAGCCGCGCGCGCCAACAAGTACGCGGCTCCCGGAGGCCCCTCGCTTGACCGGCTCTCGGACTGCGTGCGCCAGGCGTGCGAGCAATTCCAGGTCGCCGGCGCCGCAATGACGGCCTACGACCCGAATCTGGACGACGAAGACAGGACCCTCGCGGCGGCCAGGCGAATCGCGCGCGACATTGCCCATGGCGTTCGCGCGTAAACCGCATCCAGCCGACTCGGGAGACCAGCTAAGCTTGGCGCATGATCGGCGACATCCTCCAGCCGACCCACCTGCTGTTCGTCCTGGTAGTCGCCTTGCTCGTGCTCGGTCCGAAGCGCCTTCCGGAGGCCGGACGAGCGCTCGGCAAGGGCATCCGCGACTTCAGGATGGCGGTGAGCGGGGAGGAGCAGGATCACGGCGCACTGACGGCGGCGATGACTTCCGCCGCCCCGGCTGCGCCGGCTGTGGCCCCGTACGCGCCC
>DATBYI010000836.1:0-2792 GCA_036513815.1 Solirubrobacteraceae bacterium | reverse complement strand
GAGGCGCGGCGCGGCGGCCTCGTCGTGGACCTCGGCGTGCTCGATCGGCACGTCGAGGCGCTCGGCCACTTGCACGGGGATCGCCCGGTCGATGAACTGGCATGCGAGCCGCTCCGCCACCTGCGGTCCGACCCAGCTTCCGCCCGCTCCGTACGAGGCCGAGATCGTCACGACCGTGCTCATGCGACCACCACCGCAGTTTCCGTCTCCACACCCGCCATCGCGACCCCCGGCCGCAGCAGCGTCCCAGAGACGATCGCGCCGAACATGAAGATGCCCGCCGCCCACCAGAACGCGACCGTGTAGCCGTGCACCGCGGCCTGCGCCGCCACCGCCAGCGTGGGCGTCTTGCCGACCAGGTAGCTCGCTACGGCGGTCGTCGCGATCGTGTTCAGGAACGCGGTGCCGATCGAGCCGCCGACCTGCTGGCAGCTGTTGACGGTCGCGGACGCCACGCCGGCGTCGTCCTGGCTCACGCCAAGCGTCGCGGTGTTGATCGACGGCGCGAAGATCAGCCCGAGCCCGAGCCCGATGATGAGCAACGCCGGCAGGATGTGTGCGGCATAGGTCGAGTGCACGCCGAGTTGAGCGAGCACCACCATGCCGAGCGCCGCCAGCAGCATCCCGGTCGGTACGAGTGGCTTGGGCCCGAAGCGCGGGAGCAGGACCGCGTTCGAGGTGGTCGAGCCAATGACGATCATCGCCACCATCGGCAGGAAGGCCAGGCCGGTCGTCACCGGGCTATAGCCGAGCGTCTTCTGCAGGTAGTAGGTGAGGAACAGGAACACGCCGAACAGCCCGGCGCCGGAGATCAGCACCGACAGGTACGAGCCGCCGCGGTTGCGGTCGAGCACGATCCGCAGTGGGAGCAGCGGGTGTGCGGCTCGTTGTTCGATGATCGCGAACCAGATCAGGATGATCACGCCCGCGATCAGCGATCCGAGCGTCTCCCAGTCGGTCCATCCGCGCGGCTCGGCCTGCGAGAAGCCGAACACGATCAGGAACAGTCCGAGCGACACCGCGACCGCGCCCGGCACGTCGAGCCGCGGGCGCACGGGAGGAACCTGGTTGGTAAGCAGCGCCATCGCCGCAAACACGGCGGGCACGGCGATCGCCACGTTCACGTACAGACACCAGCGCCAAGACAGGTACTCGGTGAGCACGCCGCCCAGCAACAGGCCGACCGCACCGCCGGCCCCCGCGACCGCGCCGTAAATCCCGAACGCGATGCCGCGCTCGCGCGGTTCGGTGAACGTGGTCGTAAGCAGCGACAGCGCCGAGGGCGCGAGCAGCGCGCCGGCCGCGCCCTGGAACGCGCGCGCGGTCACGAGCATTCCGAAGCTCTGCGCCGCGCCGCCCACCGCCGACACGACGCCGAACGCGACGAGACCGATCATCAGCGTGCGCTTGCGCCCCCACAGGTCGCCGACGCGGCCGAACAGCAGCAACAGGCTGCCGAAGGTCAGGGAGTACGCGGTCACGATCCACTGCCGGTTCGAGTCAGAGAAGCTGAGCGCCTTCTGCGCCGACGGGAGCGCGATGTTCACGACGGTGGCGTCCAGCACGACCATCAGCTGCGCCGTCCCGAGCAGCGCGAGGATCAGCCAGCGTCGCTCATGATGAGGATTGGCTAGATCTACGCCACTTGCGGTCGTCTCGGCCGTCGCCACGACAACCCCACCTTACCCTCCGGGTGCCGCGGGTCAGGCGAGCGCGGGCGCCTCCGGGAGGCTCGCCAGCGCCGCGGCTAGGTCGTCCTCGGAGAACTCTGGATCCTCGAGCTTGCCGGCGAGGAAGGCGTCGTACGCGCTCATGTCGAAGTTCCCGTGCCCGCACAGGCCGAACAGGATCACTCTGGATTCGCCGGCCTCACGTGCCGCCTCGGCTTCCTGGATCACCGCCCGGATTGCGTGCGCCGGCTCGGGCGCGGGGATGATTCCCTCGGTCCGGGCGAAGCGCACGGCGGCCTCGAACGTCTCGTTCTGGCGGTAGGCGCGCGGCTCGACCAGGCCCTGCTTGACCAGCCCACAGACGAGCGGCGAATCGCCGTGGTACCGCAGGCCGCCGGCGTGCACCGGGGGCGGGACGAAGTCGTGCCCGAGCGTGTACATCGGCATCAGCGGCGTCAGGCCCACGGTGTCGCCGAAGTCGTAGGCGTACACGCCGCGGGTCAGGGTCGGGCACGCGGCCGGCTCGGCGGCGATGAAGCGCGTCTTGGCCTGGCCGCGGATGACCCGGCGCAGGAACGGGAAGGTGAGCCCGCCGAAGTTCGAGCCGCCGCCGACGCAGGCGATCACGGTGTCGGGTTCCTCGCCCGTCATCGCCATCTGGGCCAGCGCCTCCTGGCCGATCACGGTCTGGTGCAGGAGCACGTGGTTGAGCACCGAGCCCAGCGAGTAGTTCGTGTCGGCGTTCTGGGCCGCGACCTCGACGGCCTCGGAGATCGCGATGCCGAGCGAACCCGTCGGGTGTGCGGCCTGGGCTTTACCCGACTCGGTCACGTTCGAGGGAGAACGGTGGACGGTGGCGCCCCACGTCTCCATCATCGAGCGCCGGTAGGGCTTCTGGTCATAGCTCGAGCCGACCATCCACACCTCACACTCGAGCCCGAACAGCCGGCAGGCGAAGGCGAGGGCCGAGCCCCACTGACCGGCGCCCGTCTCGGTCGTGAGCTTCTTGATCCCGGCCTGGGCGTTCTCGTAGGCCTGAGCCACGGCCGTGTTCGGCTTGTGCGATCCGGCAGGCGAGACGCCCTCGTACTTGTAGTAGATGTGCGCCGGGGTGTCGAGGTC
>DATBYI010000835.1:0-11694 GCA_036513815.1 Solirubrobacteraceae bacterium | reverse complement strand
GTCGCCGACCCACCGTTGTTGATCCAGACCAGGAAGGCGAAGCGGGAGCCCATTCCGAGGACCCAGAAGAAGCCGGACAGCCAGCGAGCCCGAGCGAGGACCTCGCCGTTCGCGCCACGCCGCATCTGCACGGTCTGGCCGCTGGCGACGCCGATCAGAAGTCCGAGCAGACCGAGCACGCCGACGAGGACGAGGTCGTTGCCGGCGGTTGGGATGCCGTGGAGATAGTTGAGGACTGCGATGCCGACGATGACGAGAGGACGGAGCAGGGACTTGGTGGTCAGGGGACGCTGCTTGATCTGGAGCAGGACGAGGAGGACGAGGGCTGAGTCGATGAGGTAATCGGTAGTTGACATGTGAGCATCGTCGTCTCACAAAGCCATTCGCACATCGGCGCCAGGGTCGATTCGCGGGTTGAGATCGACCGGCGTCTCAACCCCCGGGTTGAGGGGGCTCGTCCTGTCAGGCCTCTCGGCTCATCAGCACGCGCCACGGGCGCACCGAGACCTCGAAGAATCCCTCCTTGACGCTCAGGTCCTCGGTCGTGGCCAACCGAGCCGCCTCGTCGAGTCGGCCTTCCCCGGGGAGCCGGAGGATCGTCATTCCGGCGCCCATTTCATCGAGCAGCGGTCCGGCCGCGACCAGGTATCCCTCCTGCTGCATCCGGGAGAGAAACCGGACGTGATCGGAGAATCGCGGGTCCTCGAAGACCGATCGGTCCTTCGGCGCCTCCGGGCCGGCGCTATGCATGAGCGCGACCCACGTATACGCCTCCGCGTCGCCGTTCGGCTCCGCGTCGCCATTCGGCTCCGCGTCGGGGTTCCGGGCAGCAGCGTGGTGGTAGCCGTTCAAGACCGCCGGCCAGCCGCTCTCGTACTCGCGACGCATGGCGGCCGGATCGTCGTACACCTCCCACCCGGAGTGCTCGAGGACGACGCGCGTGCGTGCTCCGTCGCTCGCCGAGAACGTCACGGTGACAGCGCTCGCCTTCTCGGCCGGCGCACCCGGGTGCCAGCTCAGCGCCAGTCGCTCACCGGGCTTCCACTCGGTAACGGTGCCCCATTCGCTTGTCCGGGCCCCGGAGGTCTCGACGAGCCGCCCGTTCTCGAATCGCACCCAGCCGCCCTCTTCTCGGAACACGCTGTGCTCCGCCACCGGCCACCAGTCTCCGATGCGAGCCGTGAAGAGCTCGAACGCGTCGTGTACGTCGAGGTCGACGACGACCTCGCGGCGAATCGGCGGGAATTCGGTCACCGGCTCCTCTCCTTTACCTCGATGGGGCTCGTCGCCGCGCTTGCTCCCGAGCGGCAACGGCATAGGCGGCGAGGACGGTGTCCCACGTTTCGGTGAGCCACCTCCGCGCGAGCTCCATGCCTTCCGGCCTGAGCGAGTAGAGGTTCGACGTCCCCAGGCTGTGGTGGTCGGTCAGGCCGGCGTCGGAGAGCACCTTGAGGTGCTTGCTGACGGCCGGGCGCCCCACGGGAAGCTGCCGGGCCAGTTCGCCGACCGGGCGCGGGCCGTCCCTCAGCAGCTCGACGATGCGCCGGCGCACCGGCTCGCCGAGAGCGTCGAATACGCGCTCCGCCTGTTGGTTACTCATGGGCAACGGTTACCCTAGAGGAACCAACGGGCGAAAGCAAGGGCCTCAGTATTCGTCGTGGCGGCGGATCCACAGGGGCTCGGAGACGGACTCGTCGCGTCCCGTCACCGTCCGGTCAAGCAGCGCGTAGAAGGCCATCCCTGGAGCCTCTAGACCCCGATTCGTGGTCACGTAGGTCCGGTAGACCGTGCCGTCGGCCAGTGCGTACACACTCATCCCGGGCCCCTGCGTGACGTAGCCGCCGGCGTCGGTCCCGCACATGGCGGCGTTCTGCTCGACCGTCGGGGGAATATCGCCCTCCAGGAACGACTCCAGCTCCTCGCGGGTGTATAGGAAGCCGAGGTCGCGGTGGAAGTCGTTGCCAGCACTCGAAACCCACCCGATCGGCCAGCCCATGCGCTTCCGGTAGGCGAGCAGCTTCTCAATCTGCGCTCGCGAGGACAGCAGGAGCGTCGTGTCCCTCGCCCTCAGGTGCGCGGCCTGAGGGGCCAGCGTGTCGGCGATCGACGAGCAGACGGGACACCCGCCTGTCCAGTCCTCGCCGAACATGAAGTGATAGACGATGAGCTGCGAGCGACCGTCGAACAGCTCGGCGAGCGTTTTGGAGCCGTCCTCGGTATCGAACTGGTACTCCTTCTCGACCCGCACCCACGGGAGCTCGCGCCTCCTCCTGGCGAGCTCGTCGCCCCGGCGCGTCAGCTCCTTCTCGTCCTTGAGCAACTCGTCGCGCTCCGCCTGCCACTCGTCCTGCGTGCCAATCCTGTGGTCGGTCATGGTCGTTGCACTCCTCTCTTGGGTCCATGGCGCATGGCTATATAGTTAGCACAATGGCTAACGATACTTTCAAGGCACTCGCGCACCCACTCCGACGGGACATCGTCGAACGGCTGAGCGGCGGGGCGGCTACTGTCGGGGTGCTGACCCGGGACTTCGGGGTCTCCAAGCCGACCATCTCACGTCACCTCAAGATGCTCGAGGAGGCGGGTGTCGTGACCCGCGTGATCGACGGCAGGACCCACCGCCTCGAGCTGAGGCCGGAGGCGCTGGCCGAGACGTCTGAATGGATCGAGCGCCAGCGAACGCGCTGGGAGCGGCTGTTCGATGTCGTGGGCGAGTACCTCGAGGAGAGCAAGGAGCGAGCGTGACTGGGGCGTCCGACCGCATCGTGCGCGTCGAGCGCACGTTCGCCGCGCCCGCCGCGGACGTGTTCGACGCCTGGACCAGTCCCGAGGTGATGCGACGCTGGTTACACCCCGGCCCCGACTGGGCTACGCCCGAGGCCGACGTCGATCTCCGCGTGGGCGGTCGGGTTCGAGTGGTGATGCGCAGGCCCGACGGGAGCCGGGCCGAGGCGCGGGGCGAATACACCGTGATCGACCGCCCCCGGCGGCTGGTGATGACCTGGACCTTCGACGATGATCCTTCGAACGAGCAGCTCATGGAGCTCACCTTCGCGGAGTCGGAGGGGTCGACAACCGTGCTCCTCGTCAACACCGGCATCTCCACCGACGAGCGCCGAAACTCGCAGGACTGGGGTTGGCGCGGCTGTCTCGACCGGCTGGAGGAGCTGCTGGCGCAATGACTGCTCGAAGACATCTCGCGCCGGCGATCGTCCTCATCAGTGTCGCCGGCGCCTGCTGGGCCGTCACGGCGCAGCGGATGCAAGGCATGGACATGGGACCGGGAACTCCCCTCGGCGGCGTAGGCTGGTTCGCGGTCGTGTGGGCCACGATGATGGCCGCGATGATGCTTCCTTCCCTCCTCCCCATGGCGCTCACCCACGCCCGGGCGAACGCGGACGCCGGCGCTCGTTCCCCGACGGCGATGAGCGGCCTGTTCGCCGGCGCCTACCTGCTCGCCTGGGCGACTGTGGGTGTCGTCGCCTACGCGCTGTTCGACGGGGTGCGATCGCTCGATCTTTCGTGGCTGGCGTGGAATCACGGTGGGCGGTTCGTGGCCGGAGCCGTGATCCTGGGTGCGGCGCTCTACGAGCTCTCGCCCGCCAAGTCGATGTGCCTGCGGCACTGCCGCAACCCAGAGTTGCTCACCGGGCGGTGGCGGCCCGGCGCGCCGGGCGCGCTCGTCACCGGGCTGGAGCACGGCGGCTTTTGCATCGGCTCGAGCTGGGCCCTGATGGCCGTGCTCTTCGCGATTGGAGTGATGAATGTCACCTGGATGGTCGTGATGGCGGCGCTGGTCGCGATCCAGAAGCTGCTGCCCTCCCACCGCGTTGCGATCGGCGCGAGCGTCGCCTTCATCGTCGCTCTCGGCCTGACCGTCGCGCTCGCGCCCCATCAGGTGCCCGCCCTCACCATTCCGGGCTAAGGAACTTGACCGTTTAGATTTCCTCATCCGGTTGGGCCCGAGCCCAGCCGAGGCGATCATGAACGGTCCACGTCTCGACACCGAGCGCCTCACGCTCGTCCCGCTTGACCCGGCCGCGGCGATGGTCCTTCCCGACGGCCGTGGTTCGGCCGCGCAACTCATTGGCGCCGAGCTGTCGGACGACTGGCCGGCGCACGATCTACTCGACGTCCTCCCCATGCAGGCCTCGATCGCGCCCGAGCAGGCGCAGTACGGCGTCTGGCTGATCATCGAGCGGGCCACGAACACCGTGGTCGGCGACATCGGCTTCTTCGGCCCGCCCGGTCCGGACGGCACGCTCGAGGTCGGCTACAGCGTCGTGCCCGATCGTCGCCGCCGCGGATACGCCACCGAAGCCGCCCGCGCGCTTATCGGATGGGCCGTCGACCAACCGGGTGTGCGCACGATCGTCGCCGGGTGCAGTGAGCACAACACGGCGTCGATCCGCACGCTCGAGGGGGTCGGCTTCTCCCCCACCGGGCGCGTCGAGACCCAGCTGCGCTGGCGCTATCAGTAGGCCCGGCCGACGAGCGCGTCGACGCCGTCGGCGTCGGGGTCGGTCACCGGCGCGCCGTCCTCGCGCACCAGGCATCGCACCGAGATGCCTGCCTGGGCCAGCCGCTCCTCTCCCTCCGTCCCGCAGACGCGCCACGGCAGCCGCGCGAATCCGTCGCTCGCGAGCTCCCTGGCTTCATCGACCGACTGCGCGGAGCGGGTTCGCTCGCCCCGCCTGGCCGTCGCCTGCGCGAGCAGGGCGGCCTGATCATCGACGAGCATCTTCGGGATCTCGGCGGCGACGTGGTGCAGCGCGACGGTCTCCTTCTCGGTCCGCGCGCGCCGCGCGATCACGACCTGCCCCGCTGCCAGATCACGCGGACCCAGTTCGAGCCGAATCGGGACGCCACGCAGCTCGTGGTCGACGATTCGCCTGCCCACCGACACTTCCGCGTTGTCGTCCAACTCGACGCGCACCCCGGCCCGCTCCAGTTCCTCGACGAGTCTCGTCGCCGCCTCGGTCACCCCCTCGCCCGCTCGCGCCACGAGCACGACGGCCTGGATCGGGGCAAGCCGCGGCGGCACGCGCAAGCCGTGATCGTCGCCGTGGACCATGATCATCGCGCCGATCAGCCGCGTCGAGACTCCCCACGATGTCTGCCACACGTGGTGCTGACGGCCGTCGCGATCTGTGAACTGGATATTGAATGCCCGGGCGAAGTTCTGACCGAGCTCGTGCGACGTGCCCATCTGCAACGCCTTGCCGTCTCGCATCATTCCCTCGCACGACCACGAGACGTCCGCGCCGGCGAATTTCTCGCGCTCGGTCTTCCTGCCCTGATAAATCGGGATCGCGAGCTCCTCGATCATCGCGTCCGCGTAGACCTCGGTCAGGATCCGCAAGGCGAACGCGTGCGCCTGCACCTCCGTCGCGTGAGCGGTGTGACCCTCCTGCCACAGGAACTCCGACGTGCGCAGGAACAGCCGCGGGCGAAGCTCCCACCGAACCACGTTCGCCCACTGGTTCACGAGCATCGGCAGGTCGCGATAGCTCGAGATCCACCGCGCGAACGACGAGTTCACGATCGTCTCGCTCGTCGGCCGGACCACCACCGGCTCTTCCAGCTCCTTGCCGCCACCGTGCGTCACCACCGCCAGCTCGGGGCTGAAACCCTCGACGTGCTCGGCCTCCCGATGCAGAAACGCCTCGGGTATCAGCAGCGGGAAATACGCATTGCGCGCGCCGGTGGCCTTGATCCGCTCGTCGATCGCCGCCTGCAGGAGCTCCCAGATCGCGTAGCCCCACGGACGGATCACCATCGTCCCGCGCACCGGCCCGTTCTCGGCCAGCTGCGCCTTGGCGATCACCTCCTGATACCAGCGCGGGAAGTCCTGCTCTTGGGGTACGAGGACGCTCGACATCTGGCGGGCACTCTAGATGTGAAGTCGCCCTACCGGCCGGCGCGCGGGTGTGGCACGACGACGTTCATGACCCTGACCCGCCTGCTTCCCCCCGGGCGTTCCTCGGGCAGCGCCCGCCCCCGGTAGGGCTCGAGCACCGCGGCCAGCTCGCCCGCCACGCGCTGAGATTCCTCGGCCGTCAGCCAGAGGTCGGCGTTGTTGAGAACCGCGTTCCGCCACTCCTCAGGCTCGGTGTGCTCGCCCTCGATGAACTCCACGGCGACGGCTCGCGTCCTGTTCATGTACGCGGCCGCAACGGCCGCGGCGGCGGCGGCACCGCTCGGGGTCGAGCCGTCCAGATCGACTTGGATCCCGCGACCGGTCGCACGCCACGGACGCTCCCGTCGGTCTGGACGGGGAGTTGCCGGTTCGGCAAACCCAGACCGTTCCAGGAACTTCAGGTGATACGCCGTTGCGCTCGGACTGAGGCCGGTCAGCTCCGCGCACTGGGTGGCGGTCAGCTCTTCGCCCGTGGCCAAGGCGTTGATGATGGCCAGCCGCGCCGAGTGAGCCAGGGCGCGAATGCTGCGGGGATCCTCGATCCGGCGGGCGGCGCCCCGCTCGGATGAACCCGCCTGGTCAGGGCCCTTGGACATGGCGATCGCGGATGCTACCGCTTGACTGGGAGATGTTCAGCAAATACTATTTAGTGATTGCTGAACATCTGAGAGGAGCGTAGATGCCGACAGTCTCACTGAGCGACGGAAGGATTCTCGGGTTCGAGCGATGGGGCGATCCTGACGGGCAGCCGCTGTTCCTTTTGCATGGAACGCCGGGTTGCCGGTTGAGTCGGTTTCCCGACGAGGGCTTGTGGTCAACAGTCGGTATCGGCCTGATCACCATCGACCGGCCCGGCTATGGACTCTCGAGTGCGCTTCCCGAGCGACGGGTCAGTCACGCGGCGCACGACGTTGCCGCCGTTGCCGACGCCATCGGCGTCGAGCGCTTCATGGTCTCCGGCGGCTCTGGCGGAGGACCGCACGCCCTGGCATGCGCAGCGATCCTCGGCGACCGAGTTCGGGCCTGCGCAGCGGTGGCGTCCGCCGCGCCGTTGGTGAAGGCTGAGCTGGACGGCATGATCGACCTCAATCGCGAGTCGTATCGCACCCTGACCGAGGAAGGCCGGACCGGCATGGTGAACCTGCTGGGAGAGCTGCGGGAAAAGATCCTGGCTGATCCGACCGCGGCGATGCGGTCTCAGCTGGCGGACGCCCCTCCCGAGGATCTCGAGTGGCTTGGCCGGGAGGACGTTCAGCGTGTCCAGCTCGAGGCGATGGTCGAGGCGCTCCGACCCGGTGTGCAGGGATGGGTCGATGACGCGATGTCACTGTTCGGCGAGGACTGGGACATCGATCTCGGAGCCGTCGAGTGCCCGGTGCGCTTCTGGCACAGCGCGAATGACAAGAATGGTCCCCTCTCCGCGATCGAGCGCCTTGTTGAGCGCGTACCAGGCGCGAGCCTGCACGTGTGGCGTTCCGGCGGCCATACGGCGCCGTCGCGTTACATAGGCGACGTCATGCAGGACTTGATCGACGCCGCGGCAGCGCCCGCCTAACCAGAGGGCGTCCCCTGGTTCACCGTGAATTCGGCTGGACCACGAGCGCGCTTCCGCCGCCCAGGCGGACCGGCTCGGCGATCGCCTCGGCCTGGTTGTGCCGGAGCATCTGCAGAGCGGTCGCATCGCCCGGGTAGTTGTCGAGCGGGAGGATCGGGCCGGTGGCGAGCGAGAACTTCTCGCCGTACTGGCTCGTGAGCTGCCCGGCGAGCGCGCTGTTGTAGAAGTCGGGCTCGGCCAGTGACGTGTTGGACGACGAGTTCGTCTGGCTCACCCGGGGGGCGGCGAGCGCGTCGGGCAGGCTCATGCCGAAGTCGACGTGGTTCATGAGGATCTGGACGACGGTGGTGATGATCGTCGAACCGCCGGCGGCTCCGATCGCGAATTGTGGCTTGCCATTGCGCAGCGCGATGACCGGGCCCATGCTCGAGCGGGGCTCCTTGCCTGCCGCCGGCAGGTTCGGGTCATAGGCACCGGGCGATGGCGGCGCGAAATCGAAGTCGGTCAGCTCGTCGTTGAGCAGGAAGCCATAGCCGGGAACGACCTGGCCGCTGCCGCCGAAGAAGTTGATCGTGTTCGTGTAGGCCACGATGTCGCCCCACTTGTCCTCGGTGACGATGTTGTTCGTGTGATGGGCCTCCGGGGACGCCGACGATGACTGGGTGGACGCGGCGCTCCCGTTGCATCCCGCGAACGGCGCGAACGGCGAGCCGGCCGCGACCGGCGAGGTGAGCGCCGTGTTGCCGATGAGGCAGCGGCGCGTCGCCGCGAACGCCGGATCGAGCAGGCCGGACAGGGGCACATGCACGTAGTCGGGATCGCCCACGTAGGCGTTGCGGTCGGCATACGCGAGCCGGGACGCCTCGAGGTACTGGAAGAGCGCCTCGACGCGCGACTCGGAGCCGAGCGGATAGCCGTTCAGGATGTTGAGGATCTCGCCCTCGGTGGAGCCGCCGCTCGACGGCGGCGCCATCCCGTAGATCTTCAATCCGCGGTAGGTCACCTCGGTCGGCGAGAGGATCCGGGTGCGGTAGGACTGCAGATCGTTCATCGCCATGATGCCCGGGTTCGTGACGATCGTCTGACCCGGGGTGAGCACGGGGTGATCATCGGCGGCGATGATCGCGCGCCCGATCGGCCCGTCGTAAAAAGCCGATGGACCTCGGCGCGCGATCAGCTGATAGGTGTGCGCGAGGTCGGGGTCGCGTAGCCAGGTCCCCACCGGCAGCGGATCGCCGGACGGGGTGAGCAGGAGCGATCGGCTCGCCGGGTAGGCCTGGAGCGTCGAGAGGCCGGACTGCTCGAGTTGGTTGAAGTCGAAGTTGACCGCGAACCCGCGTTTGGCGACGGCGATGGCCGGTTGCAGATCGTCGCCGAGCGAGAGCCGGCCGAACTTGCGCACGGCGGTCGCCCACGTCGCGACGTTCCCCGGCACTCCCGTCGACAGCGGCTGATCTGATGCCGCGTCGTAGTTCATCGGCTGGCCTGTCGTCGGGTCGACGAACAGGTTCGTCGTGCAGGCCGACGGGCACGTCTCGCGCCCGTCGATCGTCGTGACGGTGTGCGTGCGCGCGTCGTAGATGACCATGAAACCGCCGCCACCGGGCCCCGCGACGAACGGCACGGTCACCCCAAGGGCGCTTGCCGTCGCGACGGCGGCGTCGACCGCGTTTCCGCCCCGGCGCAGCACGTCGATGCCGGCGCGACTCGCGCCAACGTCCATCGACGCCACGGCACCCCCGGTGCCCACGGCGAGCGGCTCATTCGGGTACTGAGCCTTGTGCCGGGCGACACTCCTGCCCGCGGACGCCCCCGCCGGCGCCGCTACGAATCCCGCGGCGCACAGCACCGCGACGAGGGTTGCCATTCGCCGATGACCCAAAACACCCACCTCCCAACGACCTGAGAACACACCTGAACTTCCCACCGCGTGTGCCTCAGAAACCACAAGATCCCAACGCACGCCCTCGCACACCGCGCGCGCTTCGGCGGATAGGCTGCCGACATGAAGCGAGTTCTCCTGCGCGCCGCGCTGATCGGCGCGGTGGCAACCATCATTGCCGTAGCGAGCGCCAATGCGGGGTCTGGCCCCACGCCAATCCTGATTGGAGGCGGCGCGCGGTCGAGCGTCGGCTTCGGGAAGGTCAAGCCGGGCAAGATCTTCCTCGGCGGCGATCCGACCGGCCTCGTGTGCGCGATCCACTGGATCAGCTGGGGCGGCCAATTCGCGATCGGGACCGGCACCGGTTTCTACCTCGGGCCGCACCAGATCACCGCGGCAGGGCACCAGGCACCAGCCGTCGTCGTGCTCTCTCACCTCGGGACCTGGCACGGGCGCCCCGCCTACACCAAGTACACCTGGTACTTCCCACAAGGCGGGAGCACCTACGGTGGCGTCACCCCCTGCTCGGCCTGAGCGCGCTCGCGAGACCGAAGCGTTACCCCACGCCGCCGGCTTCGCCGTCGCGTGGCGGCGTCTACCCCTAGCCGCGCGTCGAGACGATGCTCACGTCAGCGAGCCTGACCTCGGTCCCGCGACGAACCGAGTTCGGGATCTCCGCGATTGCATCAACGTGCGCAACGAGCTGCTCGAGTTCGGCTCTGCCTGCGTCTCCGACCAGCTCGACGTCGTACGAGACCGGCTCCGATACGGCGGGGTCTCCGCTGAAGTCTCCGTGTACGACAACTCGCACCGTGACCAGGTGGATGTCCCGTATCGCGGCCTCCCTGAACAGATCGTTCGAGATGCATCCACCGATGGCGAGATAGAGCAGCTGACCACCGTTGAAGCCGAGTCCTCGCCCTCCTCCGTCGGCGGGACGGTCCACCACGAGCGTGTACGGCCCGGCACTACCGATCGCTGCCGCCTCGCCGGCGACGTTCGTGAACTCCACGTGGAAAGGCACGTCCCGATCCTCCAGGACCCGACCGAGCGCGTCAAGACGACGCCCGCGAGTTTCAGTCGCCGAGTAGCCGCTCGAGGAAACGCTCGCGTGAGGACAGGAAGCTCGTGGTCAGCCGGACGGGCTCGGCATCCTCGTATTCGGTCGGCTCGAGCCCGGAATCTGTACACCGGTAGATCGTCGCGTCGGGGTAGGCGAGGATGATCGGCGAGTGCGTGGAGATGACGAATTGGGAGCCTTGCTGCACGAGCTCGTGGATCCGGCGCAGGCAGGTCAGGCAGTTCTGCGTGGAGAGAGCTGCTTCCGGTTCGTCCAGGAGGTAGAACCCGTCGGCGCCGAACCGGTGGATCATGAGGGCCAGGAAGCCTTCGCCGTGTGACTGCTCGTGCAGCGACTTCCCGCCGTAGGCGCGGAGCGGGTTGTCGTCGAGCTGTTCGAGATAGTTCGCGGCGACGAAGACGGTCTCGGCTCGCAGGAAGAAGTCCGTCTTCGGCCGGCGCGCGCCGCGAACCAGCCGGATCGACTCTGCCAGGCGCGTGTGCGATGGCCGTTGCGAAAAGGCATATGGCTCCGCTTCGGTGCCCTCGGTCGGGAATGCGTAGTTCGAGGAGCCGCCCTCGGGGTTCATGCCCGCAGCCATGGCGATGGCGGAAAGGAGCGTGGATTTGCCGCTGCCGTTCTCGCCGATCAGATAGGTGACCTTTGGATGAAGCTCAAGTCCCTGCGCGAGTCGGGCTACGGCGGGAAGATCCCAGGGGTGCCCGACGCGGTCCTCACGGCCTGAAGGGATCAGCTGGGCGCTCTTGACGAACGCGTTCGACATGCCCCTGAGTACAGCGGAATCGGCTCACGCACGATCGCCGAGCTCCTTCTCGTAGACGACAAACCCGAGGCCAGGGCCATCCCGGCGCGCTCGTAGAGGTGAAACGCGCCGGTTCCGTTCGCTGCGTCGACGCCGAGCCCGGCCGGCGATGTCGGCGTGGTGGCTTTCGCCGTCGAGCTTCGGCATTCACTCGGGCTCCTCGGCGGACCCACTCGATCGCCACTGAGCGGGTGTCCAGTCCCCATCCGGATCCGTGGTCTGCCCCACTTCGATCAGATGACCATCGGGGTCGCGGATATAACAGCGGGTCTCGTACGCGTGCTGTTTCGGCGGCGTCAGGAAATCCGCACCTCTGGCGCTCCATTCCTCGTACACGGCATGGATGTCTTTGACCCGGATATTGAGGAAGGCGCTGACCCGGTCGGGGTCGGGCGGGGTCTCCAGGATGACCGTGGGCTTGTCGTCCGTCGGTCCACCGCCCACGCTGATGACG
>DATBYI010000834.1:0-3875 GCA_036513815.1 Solirubrobacteraceae bacterium | reverse complement strand
TTACTACGTGCGTCTCGAGCAGGGGCGTGACCAGCACCCCTCCGCACAGGTGCTCGACGCGCTGGCGCGGGCGCTGCAGCTCGACGAGCACGCGACCGCGCACCTGCACCGCCTCGCCGCGCCACCGGTGCGCCGCCGGCGCCGCAGTTCGCGGCCCGAGAAGGTGCCCGCGAGCATCCTGCGGCTGATCGCATCGTGGAGCCACACGCCCGCACACGTCTACGGCCGCTATATGGATGTGCTGGCCGCCAACCCTCTCGCGACCGCCGTGGCGCCGTACCACGCGCCGGGGCACAACCTGGTCCGCGCCGCCTTCCTTGACCCGCGCGTGCGCGACATGTACGAGGATTGGGAATACGTCACCGAAAGCACAGTCGCGGGCCTACGAGCGCTCGTCGGCCCCGATGTCGACGATCCTCGTCTGAACGAGCTGGTGGGCGAGCTGTCCGTTCGTAGCGAACGTTTCCGTCAGCTGTGGGCCAGGCACGACGTCAGGCCCAAGCGCAGCGGGATAAGCCTGCTCGACCATCCTCAGGTCGGACCGCTCGAGCTGAGCTACGAGAAGCTCCCGATCCCGGACACCAACTGCCAGACGCTCGTCATCTACCACGCCGAACCCGGCACCCCGAGCGCCCGAGCACTCACACTGCTGGCTGCGACCGCCGCCGGCGAGCGCGAACCAGTGCGAACCCTCGCAACGGACTAGCTCCACTACGGAGCTACTCCGACCCGCGCGACGTCCGCGTGTGGGACGACGCAGCCCGCGCCTCACTGATGCCCGATGGATCGCCGCTCGCCGCCTCAAGCGGCGTCGACGACGGATTGGCGTGACCACAGGACTGTTTGGGGAATCTCGGTTCGTGTCATGCCGCGGACCTGGGCGGCCGCAGTCCGCGTGGTCGAGTGGCCGCGGATCGCTGTACGGCGATTCAGGGTCGCCGCCACGCGTGGCTCGTGCACGACGGGCGAGGCGGATGATGCGCCACCGGGCGGCCGCGCGGATCTGGTCCTCGCTGCGAGCGGTGGCGAGCGCTCGAGCGAGATCGGAATGCAGCATTTCAGCCTCCTCTAGTCTACGGCGACGATTCACTGAAGCCTGAAATGTAGGCTACCACTATTCAGCCGATTATGAAACCTCGAGGAGTACACTCACTGATATGCGAGCAACCGATCCGCGGGTCCAACTATTGGCCGAGCTCGCCGACGACACGCGATACGCCGTGCTAGAGCGCCTTGAGGAGGGCCCGGCCTCAGCCAGCGAACTGGCCGAGCGCCTTGACGTGTCGCCGACGCAACTGGCCAATCACCTACGGCGACTCCGCGATACCGGCCTCGTAACGGTCAGCCACCAAGGCCGCCTCGCGCTCTACGAGCTCGCCGAGCCTGGGCTGCGGGAGATCTTCTCGATGCTCAACGGCCTACGTGGAGCCCCGCCACGAACAGGTCGACCGGTGCAGGTGGCCGCCACCTGCTATGACCACCTCTCCGGGCAGATTGGCGTCGCTCTGATGGACCACCTCGTCCAATCACGAGCGCTTGAGGCCCGCGACGGCGAAGGGGAACTCAAGCTCGGCCCAGAAGCCGCCCGCGCCTTTGCAAAGCTCGGGGTCGAGCTACCCACCAAGCCCGCCCGCCGCACGCTCGCCTTCTCCTGCATGGACGGTCGCATCGGACGACCACACCTCGGCGGTCAACTCGGCGCCCAGCTCGCGGCCTCCCTCCGCGAAAAAGGCTGGGTCAAGCCCACCGCGCAGCCACGCCGCCTCGAACTCACGCCGGCCGGCAACAAAGCCCTACACCGCCTCGGCATCCGCCTCGAATCGGCCGCCGATCACGCCAAGAATCACACATAGCAAAGGGCATCGCCCTGAAGGCAGACCTCCCTTCGACCCGCTGCGCTACTCGGCGCCGCTAGGCTAATGCGCGGGGTCGTCGTGTCGCTCAGGCTTGGCCTGAAGCTGCTCGAGCACCGTCGTGTTGTCGGTGGATGCCCACTCCCTGAGGATTCGGCCGTGGTCATCCATCACGAAGATGTTGAGCAGTGGCCAGACGATCTTGCGTCCGTTGGGCTGAAGGGTGCCGACCGGGGATTGGGTGAACTCGCGGACGAATGTCCCCTCGATCCACGTTTGGCAGGCGATGGTGTTGCCCTCGACGACGATGATGCCGCGCCGGATCGACCGGTCATCAAATCCCGCGCGTACCGAGGCGAAGTAGGCCAAGAGGCCGTTGAAATCCGCGACGAAACCGCCGGGGCCGTTGAACTCGAACCCGGGAGCGAAGTAATCGCCGACCGTTTCGATGTCCTCGCCTGTGACCTCGATCTCACCGGTGCGGACCAAGCGTGCGACCAGTTCGTCACGGGTGTATTGCTGTGCCATGGAGACCTCTCCTGATCGTTTTGCGTGCGTTTGACGGTAGACGCAAAAGCCATCAGTGATACGACGATCGGAGCTATCAGCCATCACGAAATCGCATGGCTCTACGATTGGCGCGATGCCCGAGCTGACCCTGACCGGCATGCGCGTCGTCTACGAGGTCGGCGCGCGCGGTTCGTTCACGGCGGCGGCCGGCGCGCTTGGGTACACCCAGTCGGCCGTCTCTCGCCAAGTGGGCCTCGCCGAGCAGGCGGTCGGTACCAAACTGTTCGAGCGCGGGTCGCGGGGCGTCCGCCCGACGCAGCGCGGTGAGCTGCTGCTCCGTCGCGTCAAGACGATCCTCGCCCAGGTCGACGCTGCGATGCTGGAGCAGGACGAGCTGGGAGAGCCCCTGAGCGAGCGGCTCACTGTCGGGGCGTTCCCGACGGCGCTCGCCGCGCTCGTGCCAGAGGCACTCGCCCGAGTCAGAGCTGAGCATCCCGCGCTCGAGGTGAGGATTCGCGAGGGCGGCACAGAGGCCCAGCTGCGCAGGCTGAGGGCCGGTCGGATCGATATCGGCGTCATCGCGGCCGGCGCGGGCCTCGAGTACTCCCTCGAGGACCTCGAGCTCGATCGGCTGATGCGCGGCCACGCGCATCTCATCGTTTCCGCTCAGCACCGCTTCGCCGAGCGGGGCTGGGTCAACGTCGCAGACCTCGAGAACGAACGCTGGATCGTTGGCGAGGCCGACCGCAGCGGGCCTCAGTTCGGCGCCTGGCCAACGCTCGCAAGCGACCCCAACATCGTCTACACGTTGCGCGACTGGCCCGGGCGCTTCGGGCTCGTCGCCGCTGGCCTCGGCGTGGCCGTCATCCCGTCGCTCCTGTTACCCGCGCTTCCTCCGAGCGTCCGCGCGCTCAGGGTCGAGGATCCGCAACCATTCCGCCGCGAGGTTCTTGCGGTCACGCGCCCCGACCGCACCCCCAGCGCCCAGGCCATGATCGCCGCGATGCGCGAGGAGGGCAGGCGACTCATCAACTCGCAATGAGCACGCCGGATGAGCTCACGGTCCTGCGGGCCTTGTTGGGCAAGATCACGATTCGGGTGGCCGCGGTTCAGTGGGCGGCCAGGTGGATGACGCCGACGCTGTGAAGTCCGTCGAGCATGAGCTGGACCGCGAGCGCTGCTAGCAGGAAGCCGAAGATCTTCTCGGTCACGAGCATCCTGCTTTCATCCAGGTGGTCGCTCACGCGGTTCGCCCAACGGAATACGGCGACGTCGAGGGCGAGGACGACGACGAGCAGGCCGAGCACCATCGCGACGACCGCGAGGGAGTCAGCTTCGGCCGAGAGCGTGACGAGTGTCACGATGCCGGCGGGGTTCAGCAGGTAGGGGACGGCCAGAGGGAATACCGCGATCCGTAGGGGATCGCGTCCTTTGATCGCCTGGCTCTGCTGTGTATCGGCAGACCCGAGAACCATTGTCACCGCGATGATCACGAGGATGATGCCGCCCGCG
>DATBYI010000833.1:0-3432 GCA_036513815.1 Solirubrobacteraceae bacterium | reverse complement strand
GCGGTGGCCGCCCGTACGAGCGTCATCCGGCTCGCGGGCTGCGTCGGCGTCGGCGGTCAGCCCCTCGCCATCGCCGAGGCCGCCGTGGTCTGCGATAACTGCTCGGGCGGTCGCGTGGTGCTCGTCCTCGAGGACGACGAGAACGACTCGGAGTTGCTGGCCGAGACCGTCGACGTGGTTCTCGCTGCGACCGCGCCGCGCCCGTTCCGCCACGCCGGCGCTCGCTGGAGGATCCCGGCCAACCTCCCCGAGAACGATCACCACGAGGAACTGATCGTGGTAACGCCGTACGCGGTGCAGACCGAGCTTCCGGTATGGCTGTGCGGTCACGCGTCGGCCCCGGTGGCCCGGGTCCGCGGCCTTCCCCACGTCGCCGGTGAATTTGATCCGCCTGACGTGACGGCCGCCGCCTGGAGTCAGACCGACGACTCGCTTGGCCTCGCGGCGCGCCGGCTGCGCCGCCCCGCGGTGCGCTTGCTCGGCACCGACGAGCGCGGCAAGTTCGATGTCGACGAGATCGTCGGGCGGCTGCGCGCCGATCGACGGGCCTGGGGCTTGGATACGGCCGTCGTGCACCTGCCGCCAGATCTGGACGACGATGCCTGGAACCACGCCATCGACGGCCTCGCGCTCGAAGTCCGGCCACGCGTGACGATGCATGAGTTGCCCGCCGGCCTCGACGAGCATTGGAAGCAAGTGCTCGTGTAATGGCCTCGGCGACCCGCCAGCAGCGCGGGTTCGGCCGCCTGCCCAGGACGATCTTCGACGACGAGCACGACGAATTCCGCGCGTCGGCTCGTGGCTTCCTACTCCGTGAAGGGGCACCGAACGCAGCCGCGTGGGAGGCCGCCGGGATAATCGATCGGGAGTTCTGGCGCAAGGCCGCCGGCCATGGCTTCGTCGGCTTCGCCGCCTCGGAGGAGCTCGGCGGCGCGGGGGTGGACGACTTTCGCTTCAACGCCGTGCTCGACGAGGAGGTCGTCTACACCGGGACGAGCACCGACGCCTTCTCGCTCACCAACGACATCGTGCTCCCCTATCTGCTCGAGCTCGCCACGACCGAGCAACGGCAGCGATGGGTTCCCGACGTCACCGCCGGGACGCGGGTGTGCGCGATCGCGATGTCGGAGCCCGGCGCCGGGTCCGATCTGCGCGGCATCTCGGCCACCGCGACCTGGGACGGCGGCCGCTATCGGCTCAACGGCTCGAAGACGTTCGTCACCAGCGGGATCCAGGCGGAGATCGTGATCGTCGCCGCGCGGGTGCGCCGCGAGGGCGTCGACGGGCTGGGGCTGTTCGTCGTCGAAGAGGGAATGGACGGGTTCAGCAAGGGGCGCAAGCTGGACAAGGTCGGCCGCTTGGCCCAGGACACCGCCGAGCTGTTCTTCGACGAGGTCGAGGTCGGTGAGGACAACGTGCTCGGCAGGCCAGGCGAGGGTCTTCACTACCTCATGCGCAACCTGGCCCAGGAACGGCTGTCGATCGCCGTGTCGGCCGTCGCCAGCGCCGAGCGCGCGCTCGAGCTGACGCTCGACTACGTTCGCGATCGCAACGCGTTTGGCCGGCCCATCGGCAGCTTCCAGGCCAACCGCTTCGCCCTGGCGGAGCTGGCCACCGAGGTGAGCATCGCCCGCACCTATGTGGACCGATGCATCGCCGCCCACACCGATCGCGAGCTCGCCGATGCCGATGCCGCCGGCGCCAAGTTCTGGACCACCGAGCTCGAGTTTCGCGTGCTCGACCGTTGCGTCCAGCTCCACGGAGGTTACGGCTACATGCAGGAGTACGAGATCGCGCGCCGCTGGCGCGACGCGCGCGTCACGCGCATCTACGGCGGAACGACCGAGATCATGAAGGAGATCGTCGGCCGCGCTCTCGGTCTGTGATGGGATTCGCCGGCGGCGTTCGTTTCACCAATCGACTGTTTGATAGGCTGCGCTCCGAACAGATCATGCCCAGCGGACCGCTTGCTCATATCTGCCTGCTCGTCAAGGACCTCGACCAGGCCGTCCAGGATTGGACCAAGATCCTCGGCGCGCTCGATCCGGACCAGCTGTCGAAGCCGCTTGTACGCTACGACGAGTTCGAAGGGGGCGCAGACCGAATGCGCTGGGTCACGTTTGTCTCTGACCACGGCGCCGAGATCCAGCTGATGGAGCCCTCGCCTGAGAGTCCGCTGGGGCGCCGACTGGCCAAGCACGGTGAGGGTGTGCACCACATCTGCTTCACCACCGACGACCCTGGGGCGGTGTCACGCCGCCTGGCCGAGGAGGGCCTCAGCACCTCGGAGGAGGTGTTCAGCGATCCGGACATGCCCTGGCAACGCTGGACCTGGGTAATGCCCGACAGCGCGCACGGCACGCTCGTCGAGGTCGCCCGGCCCTACCGGGCGGTCGACGGCAAGTGGGAATCGGGGCTGACGGGACGCGTCACGCCCGCCTGACGCGGCGGATCGCGAAGCTCCCGACGGCGGTCATCAATAGCCGTCCGTCCTCGTGATGGACCTGGCTGCTCAGCGCCGCGGCGTGACGATTACGCCGATCCAGACTCGACCGGCAGCAGATCTCTCCCGCGTCGGCTGACTCGATGAAGTTCAGTGACACGTTCATCGTGGCGATCGTCTCACCCGCACCGCATTGCTCCCACAGCGCGGAGGCCATCGAGAAATCCACCAGGGCGAAGCCGACCGGGCCCAGCAGCAGGCCGACGCTGTTCAGCAGCGCCGGCCGAATCGTCAGCCGGGTGACGCCGGGGGCGACGCGCCGCAACCCGATGAAGTCGGCGAAGGCCTGGCCGCCAAGTCCGTTATCGATCGCCTCAGCGCTCAGGCCCGGCGCCGGGCCAAGCGCCCGCCTTGTCAACGAGCTACCGCCGCCGACGCACCGGGTGCACCGTCGCCGGTGGGAGACGCATCGGCGCCGCCGTCGACCACGATTCGCTGCCCGCTGACGAACCCCGCCGCGTCGGAGACGAGGAAGCCGACCACGTGCGCGACGTCTTCGGGGCGGCAGACCCGGCCGAGCGGCTGGGCAGCGTCGAGCGCGTCGATGTCGTCGGTCCCAAGCTTGGCTTGGACGAGGCGCCGGCCCATATCGGTGATCACGAGGCCCGGGGCGACGATGTTGACGCGGATGCCGTTGGCGATCTCCTCCTTGGCCAGGGTCAGCGCAAACGCCTCGAGCGCGGCCTTGGCCATGTTGTAGGGAGCGCCGCCCGCACGCATGTGGGACAGCTCGCTGCTCGAGATCACGACGACGTCGCCACGCGCGCCCGAGCGCATGATGGGGAGCAGCCGGTTGGTCAGCCGGTGGGCTCCGAGGGCGTGGGTCCTGACGACTCGCTCGAGCTCGCGCGGCTCGGTCTCTGCCACTGGGAGTCCCCGGCTGGCCACGCCGGCGTTGTGCACGAGGATGTCGACGTGCCCCCACTGGG
>DATBYI010000832.1:0-3374 GCA_036513815.1 Solirubrobacteraceae bacterium | reverse complement strand
GGCCTTGATCGCGGTCTTCTCGGCCGAGCTGACGGCCTGGGTCTGTCCGGAGCCCGAGCTTCCGGTGACCGCGTTGAGCAGGCCGCCGAAGCCGTTGCCGGCGCCGACGCCGAAGAGCACGAGTCCGCCGCCGATCAGGAGAGCCAGGAACAGGTAGACCGCTTGAACGGTCCGGCGGCGACCCCGGCTGCGAAGGTCGAACAGCATGGGCTAGGCGGCGGGATCGAGACCGTCGCCGAACCCGACCTGCGCCTCGGAGAGGGCAGGTGCCATGGCTCGAGGGTCGGCGGTCTGGAGCATGACGTTACTGGCCAGGAAGAGGATGAGGTTGGGGGGCGTCTCCAACCCGGTGTTGAACTGGATCGGCCCCTGGCATCGCCGCGGCTCGCCACGGCGGTCACGCCCTTAGCGTAGCGCCAGCATGCCGACAGCGTTCTGCCGCACGCGATTACTTACGCGATCCTTCGGACGGCCCGGACGCCGGGGGTCGCGGGCGCGAGGCGTCGCGAGTGGCTAAGCGTGCGGCTGGGAACCAAGCTCGGCGGACTGCCGCTCGGCCGGCGCACCTGCGCCTGCCGGCGAGGAGCTGGTCGCGGCCGTCAGCTCGGGCCGAGATTCGGCCTCGTCGTCCTTGGACGATCCGGTGATTGATTCCTTGAACTCACGCATGCCCTGACCGAGCTGGCGCCCGAGGCCGGGAAGCCGCTTGGGCCCGAAGATCAGCAGCACGATCACCAGGACGATGATGAGGTCCGTCGACGGACTCTTGATGAACATTTCCAAACGCCTCCAGGTGGGGTTCTCGCAAGGTTACAGGTACTTCGCGGGCCCGCTCTACCCCCTCTTGGCCAGCCTCGAAAAACGTCCTCAAGTTGCCCACCGCCCGGGCCGATTAAGGGCCCAGAGGCAACACCATGAACCCCGAGCAAGAACAGCCCTCAGTCCGCCGCATTGTCCTCCCCAGCGGCCGCAGCATCGAAGTGGTCCGCTTCGGCGAGGGCAACCACGCGACGCGCGGACTCCACGTCTGCCCCGACTGCGGTTCGGAGCTCGTCCAGCCGGTCGACTGGTCCGAGGCTCCGGAGGATTGCTGGAACCTCATCCTCAACTGCCCGAACTGCGACTGGTACATCGAGGGTCTCTACACCGCCGACCAGGTGCGCGAGCTGGAGGACCGGCTCGACGAGGGCCTGGCCGACATGCTCCGTGACCTCCAGCGCCTGACGCAGGCGAACATGGCCGATCAGATCGATCGGTTCGTCACGGCGCTGCACGCCGACCAGATCCTCCCCGAGGACTTCTAAGCCCGTCCGGACGGGGCACCCGGCCCCACGGACGCCGAGCGCAGCGAGGCCCCTAGGCGTACCGCTCGACCATCACGTCGGCGGCGAGCTCGAGGGCTTCCCGTTGACGGTCGGGCATCGCCGGCAACCCCAGCTTCGCGTCGGCCACGAGACCCAGGGCGCGCCGACGCCCGATGTCGAGCGCGTCGGTGGCGGCGATCCGGTCGCAGACCTCGGCCGCGTCGGCCGCGGTGCTCACCGAGCGCAGATCGAGCGCGGCGAGCTCGGGATCGCGCTCGCGCGCGAGGATCAGCGGCAGCGTGACCGTGCCGTCGAGGAGGTCAGCCCCGCGGGGCTTGCCGGTGCGTTCCGGAGGTCCCGTGACGTCGAGGACGTCGTCGAGGATCTGGAAGGCCAGCCCGATCGACTCGCCGAACGCCCCTAGCGCGGCGGGACTCGCGTCTGACTCGAGCGCGCCAAGCTCGCAGGCGGCGCGGAACAGGACGGCGGTCTTCAGACGGCAGCGCTCCAGATACCGCGCGACGGTCACGTCGCTGCGGAAGGCATCCTCGCGCTGGGCCAGCTCGCCGAGGGCCAGCTCGCGGCTGGCGCGGGCGAGGACCCGGACGGCGTCGGGCGATCCGGTTCCGTCGGCGGCGAGCTCAGCGAATGCGCGCGAGAACAACAGATCGCCGGTGGCGGTCGCCGCCGCCCGTCCTCCGGTCGCGACGACGGTGGGACGGCCTCGCCGCAGGGCCGAGCCGTCGAGCACGTCGTCGTGAACGAGCGTGGCGCCGTGCACGAGCTCGACCGCCACCGCGGCGCGGACAAGGCGGGCAGTCTCGGGGGGAGGGGCGCCCGCGGCCAGGCAGACGAGCAGGGGTCGAAGCCGCTTGCCGCCGGCAGAGATCGTCTCGCCGGCGTGCCGTGCGAGCACGGGCCCGTGGCCGACCGCGAGCTCGGCCATCCGCCGCTCGACACGGTCCATGATCCGGGTCAGCGCTTCGCCCCCGGCGTCGACCACGGCCTGAGCGCCGCTGCTCATCGACTCCCAACTACCCCGACGTGCAGCGCGATGATCCCGCCGGCCGTGAGCACGTAGCGGATGTCCCGAAGCCCGCAGCCCCACATCGTCGCGGCGAGCGCCTCGGGCCCGGGAAACCGTCTGACCGACGTCGGCAGATAGCTGTAGGCCTGCTGGTCGACGAGCCGTCCCAACGCCGGCACGGCGCGGTCGAACCACAGCTCGAAGAACGTCGATAGCGGAGGGCGGCGCGGCGTCGTGATCTCGAGCACGACAACGCGGCCCCCGGGCCGCACGACTCGCGTCATCTCGGCCAGCCCGCGCTCCAGGTTGCTGAAGTTGCGAGCGCCGAAGCCGACGGTGGCGGCGTCGAAGTGGTCGTCCGGATACTCGAGCGCCAGCGCGTTCCCGGTCTCGAATCGCACCGGCGCGCCGAACCCGGCCGCCTTGTGGCGAGCCACCTCGAGCATGCGCTCGGCGAAGTCGACGCCGATGACCTCTCCCTCAGGGCCGACGCGGGTGGCAAGCTCGAACGCGAGGTCGCCGGTACCGGTTGCCACGTCGAGCGCGTGGGCGCCGGGCGACAGCCGCGCGAGGTCGGCGGCGCGACGGCGCCACTGGTGATGCAGACCGGCCGTCATGACCGAGTTCGTGCGGTCGTACAGGCCAGCGATGCGGTCGAACATGGCCCGGACCTGGGGCTCGTCGAGCGTTCCCGGCGGCTGCGGGTCTAGCGCTTCAGGAGCGCCGTGGCGCGGCGCCAGGTCAGCATTAGCCATGGTCCCCGAAAGCGGCTACTGCAGGTTCGACAGGAAGTAGACGACGTCGTTGAACTTGTTGGTCGGCAGGCTCTTGAACGACGGCATCGGCGGGGTCGGGTTGCGCAGCGTCGAGGCGATCTGCTCCGCCGGGACCGTATTGGCGATGTGGGTCAGGATCGGACCCGGGCCGTTGTTCCCGCTCTCGCCGATCACGTGGCAGGCCAGGCAGCCCGACTCGCCGACGACGTACTCACCCGCCTGGAACTGCGCCTTTTGAGCAGCGGTCAGGCTCGCCGGCGGCTGCAG
>DATBYI010000831.1:0-4404 GCA_036513815.1 Solirubrobacteraceae bacterium | reverse complement strand
CAAGCGCCTGCCGGACGTGCTCGCCGCGCATGCCGGGTCGATTCGGGTCAAGCACACGCTGCACCCACTCGGCGTCGCGATGGCCGGACGCGAGGTGTACGACCCGTACAAGGACTGACGGCGGAGTCATGCACGGGTGTGCATGCAATAATACGTGCATGAGTCACGGAGAAGAACCCGATCTCGCGTTCGTTTCACCGGAGACGGCGCGATCGGTTGCGCAGACGATGCAGGCGCTCGCGACGCCGAGCCGGGTGCGGATCCTGAGCCGCCTTGGCGCGGGGCCATGCTCGGTCGGCGACCTCGCGAGCGAGATCGGGATGGGACAGCCGGCCGTCTCCCAGCAGCTGCGGGTGCTGCGGCACCTCGGTCTCGTCGTGGGCGAGCGTGACGGGCGACAGGTGATCTATGCGCTGCACGACGATCACGTCCGTGCTTTGTTGACCGAGGCGATCTCGCACACCGAACACCTCCGGCTTGGGCTCGCGTCAAGCCCGGCGCAAGAGACCGTCCAGGCGTGAGCAGCACCGGTCCAGCGTTGCTCGCGGCCGCGGCGGGCGTCGGGTTCGGACACGCGATCCTGCCCGATCACTGGGTGCCGCTGGCGGTGCTCGGCCGGGCTCGCCGTTATCCCCTCTCGCGGATCGCTCGCCTCTCAGGCCTCGCCGGCGTCGCGCACGTCCTGGTTTCGCTCGTGCTCGGTGCGGTGATCATCGCGATCGGGCTGCAGTTCCGCTCGGCGATCCAGAGCGCGCAGGACACGATCATTGGCTGTGTTCTGATCGCTACCGGTCTCGGGTTCGCCGTGCTCGAGCTCACCGGCCGCGGGCACAGCCACGATCATGAGCACGGCCACGGCCACGGCCACGAGCACGAGCACGATCACGAGCACGACGACCACGGTGAGCACGAGCCGCGACGGCGCGGCCTGCAGGGTCTCGCGGCGGTCATGGTCCCGTTCGGCGCGGCGGCGTCTCCGGACCTCACGATCCTGCCAGTCTTCCTGGCTGCCACGACCGCCGGTGTCGCGACCGCAGTGGGGTCGCTGGTGGTCTTCGCGGCAGTCACGATCGGGACGATCGTCGGCCTCACCCTGACGGCGGCCCGCGGCGGCTATCAGATCCGCGGGCAGTGGCTCGAGCGTTGGGGCAACGTGTTCACCGCAGTGGTCCTCGTCGTGATCGGCGCGCTCGTCCTCACCGGCACGATCTAGGGCTCGCCTGGCGGGTCACTGCTCTGCAGGAACTGCATAGCCACCGCCGGCCGGCTGGCAAGCGTCGGATGTCTGAGGGCTCAGAGCGTGCCAGTGCAGGTCGCTGAGCCGGCGGTAACCGTCACCGTGGCGCCTGCGGCGCTTTCGGGCGCGTAAAGATAGATGTCCGCGTACCCGGACGAGTTCGTGTAGTACGAGTGGCTGTGACCATCGGCGCTCGCGGTTGCGTCCACATCAGCCGGGCCCTGGACGTACACATTCCAGTCCTGATAGTTGGTATCCCAGTTCGCGGACACGCTGCAGGTCTGCTGCAGGGCCGGCGGTGACGGTTTCGGTTTAGGCTTGGTCGTGGTGGCGTGCCCGGGCGAACGGAACGGTGCCGCGTGAGCGTAGTCGCCGGCGAACGTCCGCTCCATCGATCGGACGATCGCTCCGGTGCTCAGGATGATGCCGAGCTCACGGTTATCGTCGAGCGACGCGGCGGAGAAGTTCTGAGAGCCCAGAAACACGCGGCGGCTGTCAACCCGAATCATTTTCGCGTGGATGTAGAGGCTTGCGTCCTGCTTATAGGTCCGGACATGCACGCCGGCGCCAGTCAGCTTTTTGAACGCCGAGTTCCAGTCCGGGGACGCGGTCATCACGACCTCGACGTCGACACCGCGGCGGGCCGCTGCTTGGAGCGCGGAGGTGACGGCCGAGTCGGCCATCTCCTCGTTGTATATCTCGAGGTTGTGCCTGGCGGAGTTGATTAGCGATAGTTGGGAGTCGAGCGCGCCCGGCGACCAGACCAGGTCAGTCCCGTCCCGCGGCCTGATCGGCTGGTTGTTCCAGTCTGCGGTGAAGGTCGCCTCGATGGCGGACACGTCCTGGCTGTTCGTGTCGGCAACCGCGAAATCGCGGCTGGTCGAGTAGTCCTGATCGACCAGGTTCAGGGTCATGATGTAGGTGGTCTTGTCGTCTACCACCAGCGTCTTCTGATGCGTCAACGCGAACCGCGACGGGCTCCAACGGACAGGCACTCCGTTCGCCTTGAGGTACCTGTACGCCGCCTCGTTGACCGACGAGTCCGCGCCGTAGTAACCGCCGTTCAGCAGCACCCGGACCCGTACGCCGCGTTCCTCAGCGCTGACCAATGCCTGCTCGAACGTCGGGTCTGACAACTCGTACATGACCAGATCGGCGCTTGACTGGGCGCTCTGCACGGCATGGAGGAATGGACGGTCGCCCGGACCGGGTTCGGTGATCAGCGACAGATCGCCGTACGCAACGTTCACAATCCGTGGCGCCTGAGCGGACGGGGAAGCCGTCGCTGCTGTCTGAGTTACGCAGACGATCGCCAGAGCGGCCCCGCACAACGACACGAGTCTGATACGGAGCTTGGACGTCGCAATGATGGCCGGGATGATAAGGCCGGTAAGGCGGCCGGCCCTGGGAGGGCCGCCCAACCCCGACCGTTGGGAAGCGTCGGTAGCGGGTGGTGGCCCCGGAGCCGCAGTCAAACCTGCGGAGCGTGGTTGTCGGGCGGGGTTCGGGGTATGTAGTGCGCGGATTTGACCACGGCGAAAGGGAGGCGTGATGGCGCAGACCAAGGCTGATCGTTCGGCGGCTGCGAAGAAGGGTGCGGCCACTCGTGAACGCAACCGCAAGAAAGCAGAGTCCGAGGCGGCAGGGAAGAAGGCGGCCGGCACGCGACAGCGCCGTGCAGCTGGGGAATCGGCCAGTCAGGCGAAGGGTGCCGCGCGTGGTGCCGTGAGCGGCGCAGCGACGGCGGTCCGTCTCGCCGGAAACGCCGCGAAACAGGGTGGGAAGGCAATTGCGACCAGGGCGAGCGGTGGGCAGCGCAAACGCGGCAAGAAATAGATACGCCCCCAGCTCCTACGCGCGAAGCGAGCGATCAACCGCGCGGGCAACCTGCTCGCGCGAGCGGGCTCGGACAGCGCCGCTTAGTGCAACTTGCCAGCGTTCGGGAGTCCCTGCAGCGCACTCCAGGCCCAGGTCGGCGAGTACCACGGCTTGGTCAACGTGAACGGCAATCTGCTCGGCGCGGCGCTGGGCGGCTATATGTTGGGCGCGGACCAGCGGCGTCCTGCCACGGTCGCCGGCAAGCCTGAGGAGATCTTCTGACACCAGCGGTACCGCGCGGCGTGCGCATCTCTCCCACGGCGCGTCGGCCGCCGAATCGACGACAACCTGACGCACGACTCGCCAACCACGATGGTGGGAATCGCAGCGTGCAACGAGGAACCGGGCCAGCGCCTCGGCGACCTCCACAGCTCCGGGCTCGGACCCATGACCGTCCAGGTGTCGCAGTGCGGCACCCACGTCCCGGCCGCCCTCGACGGCCCTGGCGAGCTCCCGGGCGGTGCGCCGCGGCTTCGCGTCGTTCATCATCTATCTCACCGTACTCGGCCCGAACGCCGCGCGTGCTGGCACTTCTACGACCACCAATCACCCCAGGTCGGTCACCGGGTCAGCCCTAAGGACTTGTTTTGCCCGGGTCGGGCGCACGTGCGTGCTACTCGGTGCCGCGGCCTGGGAGGGTGTCGACGAGGCTGTTGCCCATGTCCTTGACTGTCGTTCTGGCCTGATCGCGATCACTGTCGTTCTTCAGGATTTGAGCGGCGGTGAAGCTTCCGGCAGCTTCCTTCACGCGGCCGTTGGCTTCGCCTGCTTGGTTGTCAGACATATTGACTTTCCTTGGCTTGAGTTGTGATCAGGCGGGGTCGCGACGCGACGCGGGATCCACGGGGGAGGCGCATCGCGACCCACAAGACTCCGCGCGGGCCGAGGTGTCCGTGCTGAGCGGAGACCTCGACCCGCACGGGCTGCTAGGCGGTCGCGCCGACGGCGACGCCCTGCTGGGCGATCGTCTTCATCGTGGACCGAGCGGTCTCGAGAGCGTGCTTCTCCTGCTCGAGGTTCTGGCGCAGGATCGCAGCGACCTCGGAGGCGCCGCGGGCCTCGGCATTCGTGATCAAAGTCTCGTAGACCGCGATCTCGTAATGCTCTGACTCGGTAGCGGCGGCAAGGATCACCACATCCACGAGCGAGTCGTCGGTCTTCTTGATCGTCGCCTTGCCGTCCTTGGCCATGGCCTCGACGACCGGGCAAGCAGAATCGTCGACTTCTTCGCCGAGCAGCGTGAAGCATCGCTCAATGTTGCTCACGTGCTGACGGGTCTCCTCGCGATG
>DATBYI010000830.1:0-3988 GCA_036513815.1 Solirubrobacteraceae bacterium | reverse complement strand
GCCCGCCGCGACATCCACGCCGGATCGGGGCCGGGCGTGCCGCCCTCGAGCTGATCGAGCATCGAGCGCAGAGCCGAGCGCGCGTCCCCGATAAGCGCGACGCCGGCCGCGACGTTGCCGTGCGCCTGCGCCGGGTCGATGTCGACGCGCACGACGAAACCCTCTGGCTCGAGCGTGCTCCAGTGGTCACTCTGACCCAGGTCTGACCCGACGACGATGAGGACATCGGCCTCTTCCACCAGCCGCCGTCCAGCGGGCACGGGGAGGCGCGCGCCCAGCGCGAGCGGATGCCGCTCGTCGACGACGCCCTTGCCGTTGATCGTCGTCATCACGGGCACACCGCGATCGAGCAGCTCGGCGAGCTCGCCGGCCGCGCCGTGGGACCCTCCCCCCGCGACGAGGAGAGGTCGTTGCGCCGTCGAGAGCATGTCCGCGGCGGCGCGGACGGCGTCGGGCGCGAATGACCGCGGCGCAATTGGCGGAGCCAGCACGGGCGCGCACGGCTCTTGCTCCGCGAGCAAGTCGAGCGGAACCTCGATGAAGCGTGCGCGGGGTCGCTCCCCGGCGAAGGATGCGAACGCGTGGGCCAGCTCGCGGGAGAGCTCCGCGTGCGTTTGCACTCGCACCGCGTGCTCCACGACCCCGCTCATCGCGAGACGCTGGTCGAGCATTTCGTGCAGGTAGCCGGTGCCGGCGGCGGGGTGACTCCGCGGCATGCCCGGGGCGAGCAGCAGCAGGGGAACGGAGTCCGACCAGGCCTGAGCGGCGGCGGTCGCCGCGTTGAGCACGCCGGGCCCGGTCGTCGCCACAACGACGCCCGGCCGCCCCGACGCGCGAGCGTACGCATCCGCGGCATAGCCGGCGCCCTGCTCGTGGCGCGGTGTGATGTGGCGAATCGGGCCGTCGGACAGCGCGGCGTAGATCGGCAGGTTGTGAGTGCCGGGGATGCCGAAGACGACCTCGACCCCGTGGCGCTCCAACGAGCGCACGGTGAGTGCTCCGGCGCTCATCCGAGTTGTTCCGGTGGCAGCAGCCATAGCTCAAAATGGATCTACGGGAGATCCGAATGCGGAAAGCTATCGCGCGGCTCGCGAGGCACGGAACTCGCTCCATCATCTCGGGCGGATCTTCCGGATCGAGAGCCGGTGGGCGAGCGCGGCGCGCGCGGCCGCGTCGCCGGGCACTCCATGCACCGCTCCCCCCGGGAAGGTCGCCGCGCTCCCGAGGTAGAGGCCGGCGAGCGGAGTCCGGTAGGGCGATAGCCCGGGTAGTGGCCGGAAGATGACCTGGCGCAGCCGGTAGCTTCCGCCTCCGACGTCACCGCCCACGAGGTTGCGGTCGCGCTGCTCGAGCTCGGCCGGGCCCATGACGTGGCGGGCGAGGATGCGGTCGCGGAACCCGGGCGCGTATCGCTCGACCTGCGCCTCCATCCGCTCCACGTGACGCTCGAGCTCACGCGGCCAGTCGACTCCGTGCTGAGGAGCACGCGTGTACGCCCACGCGGTGTGTTTCCCCTGGGGTGCGCGAAACGGATCCGCGAGCGACTGCTGGCCGAGGAGCATGAACGGACGCTCCGGAAGGCCGTTTCGCGTCGTCGCGATCGTGCCCAGGATCTCGCTCTCGTCGCCGGACACGTGGACGGTGCCGGCACCCCGCGCCTCCACGGCTTGCCAGGGGATCGGCTCGTCGAGCGCCCAGTCGACCTTCACCGTCGCCGGTCCGTACCGGTATCGGCGAAGGAGCGCGGCATAGGCGCCGGGCATCGCATCCCCGGTCAGCCCGAGCAGCGCATGGGGCATCACGTCGGCGATCACGACGCTCGCGTCGAGGTGCTCGCCGCCGGCGGTGCGCACACCGGCGACCCGGCCCGCCGCGGCGTCGATCCGCTCGACCGGCAAGCCGGTGCGGAGCTCGCCACCCAGCTCACGCAGGTAGCCGACGAGCGCGTCGGTCAACCGCTGGGCGCCACCCTCGGGACTGGGCCAGCCCACCACCTGGCCCATCAGGTTCAGGTAGATGGCCGCGATTGCGCTGCCCGCGCCGCTGGGGAGAACGTCGCCGTGACCGGCAGAGCCGTACAGCCATGCCCGCGAACCCGATCCCGTGAACAGCCGGCCGCCCAGCGCCGTGGCCGACGCGGGCACGAGCAGGGCGAAGCGCGCGGCGCCGAGCGGACCAAGCCCAGTAATTAGGCGTCCCGCTCCCGCGAGGGGGGGAAACCCAGCCAGCATCGTCGAGCGGATCGCCTCGAAGCCATCGACCAGTGGCGCGATGAAGGCGCGCCAGCGTCCTCCATCGCCACGCTCGTCGGCGTCGAGGCTCACGACCGTGCGTTCGAGGTCACGGTAGAGCGCGACCGCCCGTCCGCCGGGTAGCGGGTGCGCGTAGCAGGCATCGGGGTGGACCCACCGCAGCCCGTGGCGCGCGAGCGGCATCGACGCGAACACCGGCGAGGCCGCCGCCGCCGGGTAAACCGACGAGAACGTGTCGTGATGGAAGCCCGGCAGCGTCAGCTCCTCCGTCCGCACGGCGCCGCCCGGACGGTCGGCCGCCTCGAGCACTGTGACCGCGTGCCCGGCCTCGGCGAGTCGGATCGCCGCCGCCAGCCCGTTCGGGCCGGCGCCGATCACGATCGAGCGCTCCGAGGGGCTCATGCGATCTCGGTGGCGAGCTGGGTCATGCCGGGGAACCGCAAAAGTCCGCCCCGTTTTACCGTCGACGGGGCGGACTCGGGTGAAACATCATCCAGGTTCAGCCCCGGGACAGGGCACGGCGATCGCGGAACACGGTTGGCTTGATGCGCAGGCCCTTCCCGGGGATCGCCAGTACGGCGGCGATGCCGAGGGCCAGGGCCCCGGCGCAGAGGCCGAAGGCAAGCGCGAAGTCTCCATTGAGCGAGCCGCCGCGAGCCAGGCATTCGGCGGCGATCGCGGCACCGAAGGCGCCGCCCAGCGTCCGCATGACGGTGTTCATCGCGGTGGCGACGCCAGTCTGGCGAGGGCCGACGGCGACGACGATCAGGTTGGCCAGGGCGCCAAGCCCGAACCCGAGTCCCAGCCCGAGCGCGGTGGTGGCGGCGATTAGCTGCCAGGCGTGGCGATGGGCGAGGGTGAGCGCGAGGTAGGCGCCGAACATGAGCGTGACGCCGATCAGCAGTTGGACGCGCGAACCGAGGCGGCGCGCGATGCGGCCGGTGAGTGATCCGACGAGCAGCTGCGGCGCGGCGGTGGGCAGCATGAATAGCCCGGCGGCGGTGACCGAGCCGCCGAAGCCAACGCCCGTGGCGCGCGGCAGCTCGACGAGCGCCGGCACCAGCGCGATCGATGCGTACATCCCGACACCGAGCAGGAGCGCCGCGAGGTTCGTCGTCCAGACACCGCGCAACGCCATCATCCGCATATCGACGAGGGGGTCCTGGCTGGCCAGCTCATGGCGGACCCAGCCGACGACGAGCGGCACGCCGACGGCCAGCAGCCCCAGCGTGCGTCCGGAAGCGATACCCCAAATGCTCGCCTCGCTGACGGCGACGAGCAACGCCGACAGGCCGGTGACCATGAGCCCCACGGACATGAGGTCGACGGGAGCGGGCGTGCGGACCGGCGACGCGGGCACCCACCGAACGACGGCAACCCCGATGGCGACGAGCACGGCGAGAGGCAGCCAGAACAGCCAACGCCAGTCCAGCGCGGCGATGACCGGGCCGGCGATCACGAGCCCGAGTCCGGCGCCGATACCCAGCAGAGAGGAGATGAGGCCGATCGCGCCGGCCACACGCTCTCCCTCGAGCTCGTCCCGCACGATGCCGAAGGCGAGTGGGAACACGGCACCGCCGGCGCCCTGAGCGACCCGGCCGGCGAGCATCACCGGCAGCGACGGCGCTAGCGCACACGCGAGCGTGCCCAAACCGAGCGCGGTCAGGACGACTCGGAGCATGCGGTCCTTGCCGTGGATATCGCCCATCCGGCCGAGTACAGGCGTGAGCACGGCG
>DATBYI010000829.1:0-5250 GCA_036513815.1 Solirubrobacteraceae bacterium | reverse complement strand
CGCCGCGGGCCTCAGCCACGCCAAGGTCAAGTACCTGCGCTCGCTGGCCGAGCACATCGTCGACGGTTCGCTTCAACTCGACCGCCTCCACGACCTCTCGGACGAGCAGGTGACCGCCGAGCTCGTGTCCGTCGACGGGATCGGCGAGTGGAGCGCCGACATGTTCCTGATCCTGCACCTGCGCCGACCCGATGTGCTCGCCGCCGGCGATCTGGGCATCCGCCGGGCGGTCATGGTGCGCTACGGCCTGCCGGCGATGCCGAAGCCCGCCGAGGTGTACGAGATCGGCGAACGGTGGCGCCCGTACCGGACGCTCGCGTGCCTCTACCTGTGGCGCTCGCTCCGCGTGGTGCCGGCCTAGCGCCACCGGCTCCAGCCTGCCCCAGCTCGGCTCAGCTCCGACCTCCCCCAGTGCCACGGGGCTCCGGCCTGCCCCAGTGCCACGGGGCTCCGGCCTGCCCCAGCGCCACCGGGCTCCCGTCTGCCCCAGCGCCGGGCTCCGGCCTGCCCCAGCGCCACCGGGCTCCGGGCCACCCTGCATTTCGTGCCAAACGCACCCACCGGCGCGCGCGGAGGCCACATAAGCATGTCCACGATGCTTATCTGGCCACGGGGGCGGCTGAGCGAGGAGGCTTGGCACGTTTTACATGGCGGTGGCGCTGTCAAGACCGATACCGCGACGGCTGGAGTCCCCGGCGAGCCCGCGCAGAGCCCGGCGAGCCCGCGCACGGCCCGGCGAGCCCGCGCAGAGGCCGGCTAGCCCGCACACGGCCCGGCGAGTTCGCGCGACGGACGCCGAGGCGCACGCGCCGCAAAAGTCCGAAAACCACCCGCCGCCCCGCCCCATCCGGGAGATGAGCACCTCCACGCGCTTATGTCCCGAGAGCCCGCGCGACGCGGCGACTTTCGGGACTTATGCACGCACGAAAACGCCCTCCCGAGCGAAACGGCTCGGAAGGCAAAGCGGTCGGCGGCCTTAGACGGCGGAGACTTCTTCCTCTTCGGCGACCCGGAACGACGAGCCGCAGCCACAGGCCGCGATCACGTTCGGGTTCTCGACCTTGAAGCCAGCGCCCTGGAGGCCATCGACGAAGTCGATGATGGAGCCTTTTACGTAGGGCAGGCTGGGCTGGTCGACCAAGAGGCGGATGCCCTTGTCTTCGAAGACCTGGTCGTTTTCGCGCTGCTCGTCGAAGGCGAGCGCGTACTGGAATCCCGAGCACCCTCCGCCCCGCACGCCAACCCGTAGGCCGGCGGTGTCGGCGACTGCGCTCTGCGACTCCAGGAACTCGCGAACCTTCTCGGCGCCCTTGTCGGTCAGTGTGATCATCACGTCCATAATCGGCTGCTTGCTTCACGAAGTATAGCGATGGCGCCGGGGTCGCTACGCTACCGACATGGCAGACAGTGGAGCATCGGCCACCCCCGAGGAGCTCAAGGAGCGGATCGAGGCGGGGATTCCCGGCGCCACCGCCGCCGTGACCGGCGACGGCCACCACTTCAACGCGGTGGTCTCGGCGTCGGCGTTCGCCGGCCTGTCCCGGATCGCCCAGCACCGACTCGTCTACGACGTGTTCGGAGCGGAGATCGGCGGCCGCATCCACGCGCTGTCCATCCAAACAAAGGCTTCGACCACGGAGAGCATCGCATGAGCGACGAGACGACCAACCCGCTGCGCGAGCAGATCCAGACCGCCATCGAGGAGAACCCGGTACTGCTGTTCATGAAAGGGACTCCCGAGCAGCCGATGTGCGGCTTCTCAGCCAGGACGGTGGCGATCCTTCAGTCGGTCGGCCAGCCGTTCGCGGCCGTGAACGTCCTGCCCGACCCCCGCATCCGTCAGGAGCTCTCGGCCCTCTCGAACTGGCCGACGATCCCCCAGCTGTTCGTCGAGGGCGAACTCGTCGGCGGCTGCGACATCGTCTCCGAGATGTACGAGTCGGGCGAGCTCCAGCAGGCGCTCGGCCTCGAGAACGTCGGCCCGGCCGAGACGCCCGAGCCGCAGGCGCCGGAGCCGGCGCCGCTCAGCATCGAGAACCGGCTCTAGCCGCCCGCTCGAGAACCGGCTCTGCCGCCCAATCGAGAACCGGCTCTAGCCGCCCGCTTGAGAACCGGCTCTAGTCGGCGCTCGCCACGAAGGCCAGCGTCGTCCGGCCCGTGATCAGCAGCGACGGGTTGCGGTACGCCCGTCGCTTGCCGTAGCCGGCGATGTTCGCGTACAACCCGTCGTAGGTGCCAATCCCGGAGATCGCCGCGCGGAGCTCGGGCATCGATGAGATCGGCGATGTGGCCCCCGGGGACGAGGCGCCGAGCGCGGCCGCCAGCGCGCTGGTGAGGTCGCCGTTGGGCGACGGCGGCGCGGGCGCCGCCGGTCCGTGGATCGTGACGAACAGCGGGCCCGTTGCCCCTCTCGGGATGTGCAGACGGAACGTGACGGTCCGCAGCCGCCCGCGGTAGACCCGGACGAGGAGGCGAACCCGGACGGTGTGGCCCGCCTTCACCCGCGCCGGCGCGCGAGCGGAGAGGATCGTCGCCTCGTCGAGTCCCCTGGCCGCGCGCACCGTCGCCACGACGTGCTCGATTCCGAGCGCGGCGAAGTTGACGCGTTCGAGTGCGGCGAAGGCGCTGGTCACGTCGGTCGAGGCGTCGGTGGCCAGCAACGGCGGCGACACTCCCGCGTCGCCGGCCACGCCGCTGCCGACGTAGCGGTTGCAGAACCCCAGCGGCGCCTGGCTCCCGCGCACGTAGATGCGCAAGCACATCGTCCCCGACTCGTTGGCCGGCGGGCCGTCGTAGATCTGGGTCGCGGCTTGGGCCACCTCGAGCGGCGCGATCGTGTCCAGGAGCGAGGTGCCGAGCGGCAGGCCCACGTCGGTCTCGTCCGCCACCTGGGTATCGAGCGCCAGCGTGTTCCCGGTGTCGAGGTCCTCAGCGGTCACGTCGACCGGGATGACGGGCGGCGGCGCGCCAACCTCTCCGATCACGGCGTTCGGCGTGTCGCTCGAGACCAGGCCGACCGTGTGACCCGAGGAGGCGAGCTTGAAGCTGGGGCCGGTGGTGGGGTCCGGGTTGTTGACGACGTAATAGACGTAGGCGTCCTGGAGGAGCAGAGAGCGCAGGCCGGCGCCGTCGAGCTCGTGACCGAACGCGTACACGGTCGGGCCGTCGACGTAGGTGACGGTGCCGACCGCGCCCATCGGGACCGCCCCCGAGGAGTAGCTGGCCGCCACCGAGGCACCGGGCACGAGCTGCTGGACGGGGAAGCCAGGGTTGGTGGCGCCTGAGCTGGGAGACGCCTGGCCGGCTGCGGGCGCGGCCAGGACCACCCGGCCGGCGAGCTGCGCGGCGCGCTGGAGCACTCCGAAGACGGCCGGTGCCAACCCGCCCACGGTCAGCGGCCCGGTCAGCGGGTGCGGCTTCACCGTGAGCCGCGGCGCGGATGACGGCGGGTCGACGGGCTCACCGAGCATCTGCTCTATCGGGGTGACCAGCGCCACGTCGCCGCCGTACTCCCCCACCCCCTCCGAGATCGCACCGATGTTGCGGACCACACCGAACGCGTCGGTGCAGTACAGGGGCGAGCCCGAGAATCCCTCGGCGACCCCGGTCGAGTCGACGGCGGGGCCGGACACGCTGACCAGGATCCGCGGCCCCTCGCCGGGCGACTGAACGATGTCGATCACGTGGACGTCGAACGACGAGATCGTCGTCCCCTGGACGACCGTCTCGCCCGTGCAGTCCATGCCCGGCTGGACCTCGGAGAGCGGCATGATCGGGCCGCCTGCGGCCAGCGCACTGCCCGCAGGCAGGAGCAGGCCAGCCAGCACCGTCAGGATGAGTAGTCGCAGACGCAAATTGAGCCCTACGCCCGGCTGGTCCCTAGCCGGTGCGCGCGGAAGGATACCCGGGCGTGCGGCGTGGTGGGGAGAAATCTCGCGCCGCGATAATCCGTCGATGGCCGCCACACGATCGACCCGGCCGGGCATCGTCGCCCTCCGCTTCGAGGACGGGGTGCTCCGGGCGATCGACCAGACCGCGCTCCCGTGGCGCGAGCGTGAGCTCGAGCTCCGCACCGCCGATGACGTCGCCGGCGCGATCCGCCGCCTGGCCATCCGGGGCGCGCCGCTGATCGGGGTGGCGGCGGCGTACGGGGTCGCGCTCGAGCTGGCGCGTGACCCCGCGCCAGACACGCTCGACAAGGCCGTGGCCGTTCTCCGCGCTGCCCGGCCGACCGCGGTCAACCTGGCCTATGGAGTGGACCGCGTGGCGCGGGCGGCACGCGAGGCGACGGCCAACCCGGCCGCCGCGGCGCTGAGGGAGGCGCGGGCGATCGAAGCCGAGGAGGCGGCGGCGAGCGACGCGATCGCTGCCCACGGCGCCGACCTGCTCGCGGGTGCGCGGCGGATCCTCACCCACTGCAACACCGGCGCGCTGGCCGCTCCAGGCCGTGGCACCGCGCTCGCCGTGATCGCCGAGTGCTACGACCGCGGCAATCTCGAACTGGTCCTCGCCACCGAGTCCCGGCCGCTCCTCCAGGGGGCGCGGCTCACCACCTACGAGCTGGCCAAGCTCGGGATACCACACGAGCTGATCGTCGATAGCGCCGCCGCCGGGCTGATCGCGGGGGGAGCCGTCGACGCCGTGATCGTCGGGTGCGACCGCGTGGCGGCCAACGGCGACGTCGCCAACAAGGTCGGAACGTACGGGCTCGCGCTCGCCGCCCACGCCGCGGCCATCCCGTTCGTGGTCGCGGGCCCCACCTCGACGATCGACGAGAAAACCCCGACCGGAGCGGACATCGTGATCGAGGAGCGCGACCCGGACGAAGTCCGCGCCGCGGCCGGACATCCGGTCACGCTCGAGGGCACCCCCTGCCGGAATCCGGCCTTCGACGTCACGCCGGCCTCGCTCGTGACCGCACTGGTCACCGAGCAGGGCGTCGTGCGTTAGTCGGTCGTGCGCCGCCTGTAGAGGGCGCTGGCCAGCGGCGCGAACACCGCAAGCATGGCCAGCGACCACAGCAGCGAGGCGGCGACCGCGTGCTGCATCGGCCAGGCGTGGATAGCGGCCGACGGGTTGGGGTTTCCAAACAGCTGGCGGGCCGCCGCGGTGACGGCGCTGACCGGGTTCCAGTCGGCGATCGTCCGCAGGAGAGCGGGCATGTGCGCGGTCGGAACGAGCGCGTTGGAGACGAAGGCGAGCGGGAACAGGATGATCAGCCCGAGGCCCTGCGCCGACTCGGCATCCTGG
>DATBYI010000828.1:0-5282 GCA_036513815.1 Solirubrobacteraceae bacterium | reverse complement strand
AACTGGTCGGCTTGGGCGTGGATCCCGGCCAGTGACGCAGGCGATCCCGCCAGGTCAGCCTCGACGGCGGCCGCGTTCGGCGGCCCCTTCGGGGCTCGCGCCAAGGCGTCGCGGACCTGCTTTTGGAGGGCCGCACGGCTGAGCCAGCCCGACGTCGACACGTCGTAGTACCAGAGGATCCGGCCGGTGGGGGAGACGAGCACCAACCACGGCTCATCTTGAACGCCGTAGCCGTCCGCCACCCTCCCGCTCTGGTCGATCGCGACCGGATAGGACAGGGGACCTCGCAGCGTTCGCAGAAAGGCCGGGAGCGCCTGAGGCGAGGGCTCAACGCTGGCCTCGTCGACGGCGGTGAGCGCCGGCAGCCGGCCGGCCGCAGCGGCGGACTGGTAGCCGTTCAGGGCGTCGAGCGCGCCGCGGAGGTTCGTCACCTCCTGGTCCCACGTGGCGAAGAACAGGTACAGGTGGGCCGAGCTACCGGGGCCGAGGGCGATCCGGCCGCCGCCGGTCCGCTCCACCACGTCGGTCACGTTCGGAGCCACGGCCGAGATCTGGGCGTAGGAGAGGTCCGAACGAACTCGCGGATGGTCGGGCAACAAATGCGAGGCCTCCTGGGCGAGGAGCTGGCCGAGCTGCCCCACCGCGGCATAGGACTGCTGGGTCAGATACAGCTTGGCGAGCCGGCCCTGGGGGTCGATCACGAACAGCGCCGGGGTGTGGTCGATCTGCCCCTGGTCGATCGCCACCTCGATCTTGTACGCCTTCCACACCTGCTTGAGCGCTGCCAGGGAGCCGGTCAGGAAGTCCCACGAGTGGACCATGCCGTGCACCTCGGAGTAGGAGCGGACGTCGGCCACCGAGGTGGCGGTCGGGTTGGCGTCGATCCCGAGCAGCTCGACGCGTGAAGCGGCGGAGCCCAGCATTGCCTTGGCGTCGACCATCGCGGTCGTCGTCAGCGGGCAGATCGTCGTGCACTCGGAGTCGTTGAAGGCGAGGATCACCACCTTCCCGCGGAAAGCGCTGAGCGAGACGGGCCGGTCGAACTGATCGGTCAGCGTGAAGTCAGGCGCCGGGCCCGACAGGCGCGTCCCCGGATCGAGATACGGGTTGGTGCCGAGCGCCGCCGTCGCCGGCTGCTGGCTCCCGCCCGAGGTGAGCGTCGCGCCGCTCACGATGATCACCGCCAGCGCGGCGACCGCGACGCCGAGCCACAGACCGCTGCTTCGGCGTCGGCCTTTCAGATGTGCCAGGAACCGCATTCTCGCGTCAGTCGAGCTTGCTCAGCACGCGTTTGACGTCCTGCGGGTAGAACGGCCACAGGAACAGCGCGCGCTCGTGGCCCGTGGCGTCGATGATGTACGCCGCCTCGGTGTGGGTGATGTAGTTGATCGTGGTTCCGTCGATCTTGTGCGTGTCCACGCTGACGCCGATCTCGTAGCGCTTCCAGACCGCCGCCAGCGCTCCCGGCGAGCCGACGGCCCACCGCCACTGTGGCACGAGGCGCCATTCACTGAAGTCCTGGAGCATGTCCGCGCGCGTGTCCGCGTACACGTCGACGCTGACCGCGAGGATCGCCGGCTTCTGCGAGGCGGGGAGCTCGCGCACGGTCTGGTTGAGCACCTGCGCCTCGAGCGGGCACAGGTTCCGGCACAACGGGTCGATGAAGGTGACGATCACCGGCCGCCCGCGGTAGGCGGCGAGCGAGACTGGCCGGCCGTTCTGGTCGCGCAACACGAACCGGGGGGCCGCCCGGCGTCCGGCCGGCCAGCTGAACGGCGGGGCGGTGATGATCGAAGCATCGGAGACCGACGTCGCTCCGCGCCGAACGACCAGCACCACCACCGTCACCGCCACCGCGCAGAGCACGGCGATCCCGGGGATGAACCAGCGCAAACGGATCGACACCCCTCCACCGCTCACCGAGGGCTGAGCAGATGACGCGTCGGCGGCCGCGCGCTCGTGACGCGCGCGCCCGCGCCACCCCCGGCGCTGGCGCGCGCGTCCGCGGTGGCGCTGGCGTGCGCGGGGCACGACGATGAAGGTCGCGATCGCCGCGAGCGCGGCCACGGCCAGGACCAGGAGCGCGACGACGAGGCCGGTCGACACGCCCCCGCCCGCCGTCGACTGCGTCGCCGCGAGCGTGACGCCGTCGGCCGCCGCGAGCCGCCGGACGGCGGTCTCGGCGGCGACCGCTACCCCATCGCCGCGAACGCCCACCCCGGCAAGCACGCGGTAGGCCGTGCTTGTCTCGTGCCCGGGCCAGTTGAAGCCGAAGCCGTTCGGCATCGCGACGAGCAGTCGCTGCTTGTACACCGGTGAGATCTCGAGCCCTAGGAAGCGGGCATAGATGGTCGGCTTGAGCCACAGCTCGGTGATCGAGCCAAGGTCGTAATCGGTGGAGACGAGCGCGACCCGGATCCCGAAGCCGTGCTGGTTCGCGGCCTTGACGAGGGCGATCAGCTGGCGCTCGGCGGGGGAGACCGGCACCGACTCGGAGGTGACGAACACCTGATTGTCGACCAGGTAGTCGCTGGCCGGGTCGCCGTCGGCCCGCGCAAGCCGAGCCCCGCCCGCGACGATCAGCGCGGCCAAAAGGAGCGAAACAACGACCGCGCGACGAGTGAGTCCGCGCCCCATCGGGCGTATTCTGAACCCTCGCGGCCCGGGGAGGGGGCTTGGGTGCTTTAGGCGGTTGCCGCCTCGGAGCTCGCGTCGGGGGGTCGAGCCTCGGGCTGCGGGAAGGCCCGCTCGATGTCGGCCAGGGTCGGCGGCCTGCCGCGCAAGGGACGATCGGCCGCGCCGGCGCTGAACGCCGCGCGCACGAGGTCGAGCTGTCGCGTGACTATGCCCGGCTCGGAGCTGGCGAACGCGCTGGCCGCCTCGCACACGCCCTTGACGAGAATGAGGACGTCCATCGCGCCCACGTCACTACGGACGGCGCCGGCCTCCTTGGCTCGGGTGAGCAGATCGTCGAGCCCGGACACGACGTCGGCGTGGGCGGCGCGGATCTCCTGATTGGCCAGGAAGGTGTCCCCGATCGCGTCGAACAGCGCACGCGAATCGAGCTGCTGGGGCCCGACCATCTCCTCGAGGAAGCCGAAGAGCGCCTCCCCGGGATCGGCCGCATCGAGCAGCGTACGGGCGTACGCGGTCGCCTCATTCATCCGTTCGATCACGATCGCCGCGATCAGATCCTGCTTGGTCGGGAAGTTGCGGAAGAGCGTGCCCCGGCCCACGCCGGCGCGCTGGGCGATCTCGGCCACGCCGACATCGAGCCCACGTTCGCGGAACAGGGCCTGCGCGGCGTCGAGCACGCGCCGGCGGTTGCGCTCCGCGTCGGACCTCAGCACGCGCTCGTGTGGTGGCGTCATCGCGCCGGATTGTGCTACGCCGCGACCGCGGATGGCGACAGCTCCTCCAAATTCAGGCCCTCGAGGTCGCGCGGGCGGAGCACCAGCCCGAGGATCAGGGCGCCGGCCCCGAGCATTACCGCAGCCGCGAGGAACGCGACGTGGTACCCCGAGACACGCGCTGCCACGTTCGCCGCAGCCGACGCGGATCCGTGCAGGCCGTTCAGGACGCTGGTGGTCTTGCTCGCCGCCAGCGTCGAGAGGATCGCCAGCCCCAACGAGCCGCCGACCTGCTGCGAGGTGTTGAACAGGCCCGAGGCGAGGCCGGAGTCGTTACCGGTCACCCCGCCGGTGGCGAGCAGCGTGATCGGGACGAAGGCCAGGCCCATGCCGATGCTCATCGGCAGAAGCCCCGGGAGCAAATCGCCGGCATAGCTCCCGTGCACCGGGACGCGGGCCAAGACGAGCATGCCCGCCGTGGCCAGGATGATGCCGAGCAGGCCGACGTTGCGCACGCCGATACGGCGGATCAACTGCTGGGCCAGGCCGGCGCCGATGGCGATCCCGAAGGTCACCGGCAGGAAGGCCAGCCCCGCGTGGAGCGGGCCGTAGCCGAGGATCTCCTGCACATACAGCGAGGCGAAGAAGAACATGCCGAACAGCCCCGAGGCGACGAGCAGCAGCACCGCGTTGGCCACCGACAGCGTCCGCATGCGGAAGATGCTGAGGCGGATCAGCGGCGCGACGCTCCGCCGCTCGATCGCCACGAAGATGGCGAGGAGCACCAGCGCGGCGGCGATCAGCCCGATCGTCCGGCCCGAGCCCCAGCCGAAGGCCTGGGCCTTGACGATCGCGTACACGAGCACGATCAGCCCGCTGGTCACGGTGATCGCGCCGGCGAGGTCGAACGAGCGATGCCCGAGATCCGCCCGAGACTCGGGGACGAAACGCAAGGTCGCCAGCAGCGTCAGCACACCGACCGGGACGTTCACGATGAAGATCCATTCCCACGACGCGAGCTGGGTCAGCACGCCGCCCATGATGAGGCCAACGGCGCCACCGCCCGCGGCGATCGCGCTCCACACGCCGAGCGCCTTGGTGCGCTCACCCTGCTCGGTGAACGTCGTCGTGATGATCGACAGCGCCGCGGGGGACAGGAGCGCGCCACCGAGGCCCTGAAGGCCGCGGCCGACGATCAGCATGCCCGACGACTGCGCCAGGCCATTCAGCAGCGACGCTGCGGAGAACAGCACCACGCCCGCCATGAACAACCGCTTGCGACCGAGCAGGTCGCCGGCTCGTCCGCCCAGCAGCAGGAAGCCGCCGAAGATCAGCGTGTAGGCGTTCACGACCCACTGCAGGCTCGCCGGCGAGAAGTGCAGCCCCCGCTGGATCGACGGCAGCGCGACGTTCACCACGGTGGCGTCGAGCACGACCATGAACTGCGCGAGACAGGCGATGATCAGGATCAGCCATCGGTTAGTGGCGTCGGCCGGTGCTACCGATGCTCTCGTGGCGGTGACGGCGGTGCTGTCGGTCATTTCGCGGCTCCCGGGGGCGAAGGTCTCATGCTAATGTGGACTGCGCGGTCCGCTTAGCGTAGCACAAGCGGACCGGCCGGTCCGGTTTGGGGTTTGTGAGGTCCGGTTTGGTCTAGGTCCGGTTTGGTCTCTGTGACGCACCCGTGCCGCGCCAGCGCGACTCGGAGCTCGCAGGCGCCACCCGGAGCTCGCCGCCGCCACCCGCCGTCACCCGGACACCGCCGGCGCCACCCTGCAAAACGCGCCAAAACGACGCCTGCGGCCGCCGCCGCGGCCACATAGGCATCGTCCCCATGCTTATGTGCGCTCGGCTCGCCGCTGACCGGGGGGTCGCGGCCAGATAAGCATCGTCCCCATGCTTATGTGCGCTCGGCTCGCCGCTGACCGGGGG
>DATBYI010000827.1:0-2129 GCA_036513815.1 Solirubrobacteraceae bacterium | reverse complement strand
GACGCTGCTTGGGCTGAGCTTCCTGGTCGCCGGCGCCCGCCAGTACGGCGAGGCTGGCGTACTCATGACCTTCGAGGAGTCGGCGGCCAAGGTAGCCCTCAACGTGCGATCGCTCGGATTCGATCTCGACGAGCTTCAGCGCCTAGGCCTGCTCGCGGTGCTCGCGTTCCGGGTGGATCCGTCCGAGATCATCGCGGCCGGAGCATTCGACTTCGAGCCGATCTTCGCGATCCTCGACGACGCGATCAGGCGGGTGGACGCCAAGCGCGTCCTGCTGGATAGCATCGAGGTGGTATTCGGCGCGTTCGGCAACGACGGGATGGTGCGATCGGAGCTCATCCGGCTGGTGCGCTGGCTCGACGAACGGGGCGTCACCGTTATCCTGACCGGGGAGCGAGGCGACAAAGGCAACAACAGTCTCACCAGGCACGGGATCGAGGAGTACGTCAGCGACTGCGTCATTGCGCTCGACCATCGGGTCACCGAGGAGATCTCCACCCGTCGCCTCCGCGTGGTCAAGTACCGCGGGTCGGTGCATGGCACAAACGAGTACCCCTTCCTGATCTCCGCACGTGGCTTCACCGTGCTGCCGATCACGTCGGTCGCGCTCAACTACGAGGCCTCCGAGGATCGGGTCTCAACGGGCGTCGCCCGCCTCGACCACATGCTGGGCGGTGGCATGTTCCGCGGGTCGACCCTCATGGTGAGCGGGGCCGCGGGTACGGGCAAGACCTCGCTCGGCGCGCACGTGGTGAACTCGGCCTGCGAGCGCGGTGAGCAGGCGCTGTTGGTCTTGCTCGAGGAGTCGCCGGAACAGGTGCTGCGCAATATGCGCTCGCTCGGGCTCGACCTGCAGCCCTGGGTCGAGGCGGGCTTGCTGCGCATCTGGGCGGCGCGTCCGGCCACGATCGGGCTGGAGACCCATCTGGCCATCCTCGCCGAGCTGATCGAGGAGAAGACGCCGTCGGTGGCCGTGATCGACGGGATCGCGAGCATGGTCAACGGGAGGTCGAACACTGAGGTGAACCCCGAGGCGGTCTCTATCGTGGCCCGCAAGATCGACCTGTTCAAGAGCCGGGGGATCACGAACGTGATCACGACGCTTGATCAGGGGGAGGATGTGACTACGGTGGCCCTGTCGGCGATGGTGGACACCTGGCTGCAGCTGCGCAACACCGAGGCCAACGGCGAACGCAACCGACTGCTGTTCGTGCTGAAGTCGCGCGGCACGGCCCATTCGAATCAGGTGCGGGAATTCGTGCTCACCGATCACGGGGTTGAACTGGTCGATGTGTATATCGGTGCGGCGGGAGTGCTGGCAGGCTCCGCCCGCGTGACCCAGCAGGCCGTCAAGCGCGAAGCGGAGCTGCGGATCGCCGAGGAGCTGGCCAGCCGCCGGCGTGAGCTGCACCGCAGCGTCGTCGAGCGCGAGGCCCACCTGGTGACCGTGCAGGACCAGCTCGACGCCGAGCGGACGGAGATCGACCGGATCGACCTTCGCGAGGGCCACCTGGTGGCCGATATCGAGGCGGACCGGTCAACGATGGCGGCGCGGCGCTGGGCCGACGACGCGCCGCATAACGGCGAGTCGCTATGAGCGGGCCTCACCCCGCGAATGACCGCCTCGTCGGACTGCATCGTCGACCGTCGGGGAGCCAGCGTGATGCCCGGTAGCGCAGATGATCGGTGGGCCCTGACCCTCTATGTGAATGGCGCGTCGCTGAGCTCTATCCATGCCATCGAGACCGTGCGCCGCATCTGCGACGAACAGCTCAGCGGTAACGTAGATCTGGAGGTCGTCGACGTGCGCCAGCAGCCCGCGCTGGCCGCGCGCGACCAGATCGTGGCGGCGCCGACGCTGATCAGGCGCTCTCCCGGCCCGCTGCGCCGGATCGTCGGCGACTTGTCTGACCCTTCCTGGGTGCCGCTCGTGCTTGACATGGGCCACGCCGGAATGAACGGTGAGGACCCTGACGCAGACAAGTAGGGACGTGGCCAGATCACCGGCTCCGGGAGCCGCGGGTCTGAGCCGCCACGCAACGGGACCGCCCGGGGAAAGCGACAGGGCGGACCGGGCCGAACTGGCCGAAGTCCGGGCCCAGCTGCGCGAGGTGCAGCAGACGCTCGAG
>DATBYI010000826.1:0-9441 GCA_036513815.1 Solirubrobacteraceae bacterium | reverse complement strand
ACCGCGGTCAGCTTGCTCGAGCCCAGCACGTTCCCGCTCGCGCGGTAGCGGCCGACCATCGTCTCCTGCTCGCTCAGCGACACCCGGTCCCAGAACTCGATCAGCATCCGGATGATCCGGCAGGCGTGGTAGGTGCCGCCGGAGGCCCAAGTGGGTTCGCCGATTCCCGGAACGACCCACATCAACCGGTTGGCGACCTTCGGATCGGTGACGTTCGGGTTGGCGATCCCGTCCATGAAGCCGAAGTGATTGCGGGGGACGCCGGTGGGTCGCGCGGGGGCGACGAAGCCGTCCAACCGCCACAGGATCTGCAGGCCACCGCGGGTGTGCTTCGCGATGTCGCGGAGCGCGTGGAGCGCCGTGTCCTGGCTGCCGGCGCAGATCTGCAAGAGCATGTCCCCGCCGCACAGGGCGGGGTTGAGGTCGTCGTTGGGGAACGACGTCATTTCGACGAGGTGCTTCGGCTTAAGACCCGCGATCCCGAAGCGCCCATCGAACAGGCTGGCGCCGAACCCGACCGTGACGGTCAGCCCGTCGGCGGGAACCTCAGGACCGAGCGTGCCGCTGTCCGTCGGCGGCGCGACGGGCCCCACGTTGGCCGGAACGCCGCCCTGGGTCAGGAAGCGAGCTCGCCCGGTCAGCGTCTTCAGCAGGTCGACCAGCTCGCCCCGGTTCGACGCGGTGACGTTGAAGGAGACGAAGCAGGCTGCGGGCGGTGGCGGGTTGACGATCCCCGCCTGCCAGGGTCCGTGGAACGGGATCGCCGGCAGGTGGGCCGCGGGGTCGGATGCGACCGCATACTGGAGTGGACCGTTCGCCTGCAGGGGATCGCGGGTGCGCTCGGCGGCCTCGACGTCGGATAGGTGAGCCTCGCCGATGCCGGCGGCCGCGATGGCGGCCGCCCCGGAACGGGTCAGGAACTGGCGACGGTCGAGCATTGGGCCTCAGGCTAGCTAGACCGGACGTCCGAGGACGCTGCTGGCAGACTTGGCCCGGTGCGGGCGTCCAGGCGCGCAACCTCGATCGTGGTGTCGGCCGGCGTGCTCGCCGTCGGGGTGGCGGTCGTTCTCCTTCTCGTCATCGGCCCGCTGGGATCGTCGGCGTCCGACCCATCGTGCTCGTCGTATCCGACGCCCGGAGCGCCGGCCCCCGCCGGGACCAAGGTGCCGACCACGCTCTCCGCCGGCTACTCGCTGCTGCGCGCCCCCCAGCGACCCGTCGACCGGCTTAGCTCCCACCAGGTCTCCGGGCTGAAGGCGTCCGGGCTGATCATGTCGGGGACCCGATTCCTTGGCGACGCCGCCTTCGGCGGGCGTATCTACGTGGTGCCGGCCGAGCACCTGCTCTCGATTCCGCTCGCGCCCGCGCGGTGTCTCTCTGCGGTCCAACGCGTCGTCGAGTCAGAGTCCCTCCCGATCCTCCGAAGCGAGTACCGACAGGCGGCGCTGTGCATCGAGGTGCTCTACGCCAACGGGCGCACGCAGGAATGCGCGGCTGACACCAACGCGCCCGATGCCCTGCTGTCGGTGACCGGCACGCCGGCCTTCGGGTTGGTGCCCGACGGGATCAGCGCGGTCACCGTCACCTATCCGAAGGTGCCGCCCACGACCGTCAGCGTCCAACGGAACTCGTTCGTGGTCAACGCCCCGTCCGAGGGAGCTCCCGCCTGCGGACTGCAATGGCTCGACCCGACCGGGCACGTGCAGAAGGTCGTCACCGGTTGCTCGTACCTCGTGCCTCAGACCCATGAGCTGTCCGAGTACCGGGCCTATGTCACCCGCACGCTGTCGGCGCTGCGCTCGCAGGTCGCGGCCCTGGCTGGCGCGGTTGCCGCGAATAATCTGGGCGCGGCACGATCCGCCTGGTTGACCGCGCATCTGACCTGGCTCGAGATCGGGCAGGACGACGGAGCCTATGGCGCGTTCGGCGCGCTCGGCGGCCAGATCGACGGCCTGGCAGCCGGCCATCCCCTCGGGACGGCAGATCCCGGCTTCACCGGCTTTCACCGGATCGAGTTCGACCTGTGGAGCAAGCACGACCTGCGGGCGGCGGCCACCGACACGGCCACGCTCCGCGGGCTGCTCGCGCAGTTGACGGCGAAGCCGCTCTCGACCTACCTCCCCGCCACCGCCACCGGCATCGGCAACTGGCTGCTGCGCCCCCACGAGGTGCTCGAGGACGCGCTGCGCGACTCGCTCACCGCCGATGATGACTACGGCAGCGGCACGGACCTCGCGTCGATCACCGCCGACGTCGCCGCCGTACGCGTGCTTCTCGGCGAGCTGAAGCCCGGCCTCGACCTGTTCTCACCGGGGTTGGTCGGTAGCGCGAGTACCGAGCTCGCGGCGCTGACGGGCGCGATCGATGCCACCCGAGTGCACGGTTCGTGGGTCTCGATCCAGAACCTTCCGGTCCGCCAGCGCCAGCAGATCGATGCCGACGTCGACGCCGCGCTCGAGACGCTCGCGCCGGTTCCGGACCTGCTCACGAGCACCGGCGCGAACGCCCCCGGCGATTGACTGACCTCACCCCGCGCGCGGGACGAACGCGAACACGCGGCTCGGGCTGCCGGTGCCGCCGACCAAACGCAGCGGCGCCACGACGAGCAGCGCCCCGGTGAGCGGGAGGCGCTCGAGGTTCGCAAGCTGGGTCAGCCCCAGCCGGCCGGCGCCGAGCAGGAAGTTGTGGAGTGGGAACGGAGGGTCGAAGCCGCCGGCGGCGCCGGCGTCGATCCCGACCGTTTCGACCCCGAACCCGGCGATGCCGCGCTTGGTGGCGAGCCACCGCGAGGCCTCGACGTCTGGGCCGGGGGTGACCGGTCCGTTCTCGCCCGCGTTGAGGAACGTGGTCTCGTCGTTGGCGCGCGAGCCCCACCCGGTCCGGAACAGCACCCAGGCGCCGTCCGGCACGCGCCCGTGCTCGGCCTCCCAGGCTTCCAGATCGGCGACGGTCAGGAGGTAGCCGTTGTCTTCGTCGGTCTCGACCGTCTTGTCGATGACGCAGGCCGGGCCGACCAGCTGGTCGGGCGTGATCGAGCCGACGTCGGCGCCGTCCTTGCCCGTGACCCAGTGGATCGGCGCATCGAGGTGCGTGCCGACGTGCTCGCCGATCGTCAGCGTGTACCAGGCCCAGGCCGGCCCGCGGTCGTCGTAGTGGCTGATCTCCGTGCGGCTCAGCCCCGGTGTGTTGGCGAACGGCGGCGGAAGCTTGATGACGGGCGTCGACTCGGTCAGCGGCTGTGTGAGGTCGACGATCTCGACGCTGCCGCCCGCGACGGATTCCAGGAGGGCAGCGACGGTGCTGGTTTCGGTGCTGGACATCTGGGGGTCTCTCCTTGGTCAGCCTGCCCGGAAGGCTTCCTCGAGCCACTCCGCGCAGATCGTCGGGTTCACCTTCACGTCGAGGACGAGCGGTCCGTGAGGGTTCGCCAGCCACTCCTCGACCACGACCAGGTCCTCGGTTCGGCGCACGGTGGCGGACCTTGCGCCCGCGGCACGAGCGATCGCGGCCAGGTCGGCGTCGGGGAAGCGCACGAGCGAGACGTCGTGCCCCATCGGGCCGAAGTGATGAACCTCGGCCCCGTATGCCGCGTCGTCGTAGATCATCACGAGCAGCGTTAGCTTCAGGCGGGCGGCGGTCTCGAGCTCGGCCAGCGCCATGAACGCGCCACCGTCGCCGATCGCCGCCACCGTGGGCCGGTCCGGCTGCGCGATGGCCGCGCCGATCGCGTTGCCGAGTCCCAGCCCGACCGCCTGGAAGCCGTTCGCGAAGACCCAGGAGCGCGCGTCGGGCACGTCGAGGTACATCGCGGGGTAGCCGAGGAAGTGGCCCGAGTCGACAGCGACGGCTCGGTTCGGCGGAAGAATCTCGTTGAGGGCGATGCTCACGGTCCGGGGGTCGATCCAATCCTCGGTCGAGGCGTCCTCGTACGGCTCGTGCCGCCAGGCGCCGGCGGCGATCTGGGCGGCCGTGTCCGCGGTGCGGAAGCCTTCGTTGGCGTAGCCGCGCGCCGCTAGTGCCTGGGTCAACGCCCGCGCGGTGGCGCGGGCGTCGCCGAGGATGGCCAGGTCGGCGGGGCGGTTGCGAGCGATCGCCCGCGGCTCGACGTCGACCTGGATCACCTTGGAGTCGGGGTTGATGAGCGCGCCGTGCTTGGTCGTCCAGTGGTTGACCGAGGCGCCGACGACGAGCACCAGGTCCGCCTCCGGCAGGACCGACGCCGCGTAGTGGCTCGCGAAGCCACCTGAGATCCCGAGCGCGTAGGGCAACCCGGCGAACAGGCCGTTGGCCGGCGCGGAGGTGGCGAGGACCGCGCCGATCGTCTGGCCGAGGCGCTCGAGCTCCGGGCCAGCGCCCGAGAGCACCGCGCCGCGACCGGCGATGATCGCGGGGCGCTGGGCTTTTGCGAGGAGATCGGCGGCCGCGTCGATCGCTTCCGGCGCGGGCGCCGGCGGCGCGATCTCCGGAAGGGGCGGTCGCGACGGCTTGGTCTGCACCGCCGGCTGGGCCTGGATGTCGATCGGCAGCATCAGCACGACCGGACGGCGCTCGCTGACCGCCCGCTGGTAGGCGCGCGCGGCGTCGTCGGCCGCGGTGCCGGGTCCGTGCACCCGGTCGGCGATCGCGCCGACCGACTCGACGAGGTCGTGCTGGTCGATCCGGAAGTTTGAGGTCAGCGCGGCCGCCTGGGTCTCCCCGGCCAGCACCAGAACCGGCGTCCGGCTCTTCGCGGCCTCGGCCAGCCCGGTCATGGTGTTGGTCAGGCCCGGCCCCTGGTGAACGCTGCACACGCCGACGGCGCCGGTCACGCGCGCGTAGCCGTCCGCCATGCACAGCGCGCTCATCTCGTGCCGGGCGGGGTGGAACCGAGCGCCGTGGCGGCAGAGCGCGTTGGTCACGACGAGGTTGCCGCTCCCGAGCACGCCGAACGCGTCTCGGACGCCCTGGGCCGCGATGGTCGCGCCGACCACGTCGGCGACGCTCAGCGGCCCGCTCGTCGTGCCCGCGCCGTTCCGGTCCGACTCGGGGGAGACGTCCACCTCAGTCACGAGGCGCCCATGCTACTTCGCGCCTGTCGGGGCAGTCCACCCGCCCACGCTTGCCTCGCGGCCCCCGATCGGTCAGGATCATGGGGTCGGAGAGGAAAGGGGGTTCTCAGTGGAGGGTCGGATCGACAGGCGAGCGTTCCTGGTCAGCGCGGGGGCGGCCGGACTTTCCGTCGCTTGCGGTACTTCCGGGCAGACGGTCGCCCGCGCGGGGCAGACGGTCGCTCGCGCGGGGCAGAGGATCGCCCGTGCGGCAGCGAGCGGCGCCGGGCCTCCCATCGCCGGGCAGGTCATCAAGCGCGGCGCGCCCGGATTCCTGGCCGCCGCGCACGTCTACAACGAGCGGTTCGACGGCGTGCTGCCGATGTGGGTGGCGCGCCCGACCGGTGCTGGCGACGTGCAGAAGGCGGTCAACTGGGGCGTGGCCAATGGGGTGCCGCTGCGGGCGCGATCGGGTGGGCACAGCTACGCGGGCTACTCGACCCTCTCGGGCGGCATGGTGCTCGACCTGCGCAACATGCGCGGCATCAGCGTCAACGTGGGCAAGCGCACCGCGACGATCGGCGCCGGCGCGCAGCTGATTGACGTGTACGCGGCGCTCGCCGCGCGCGGCATGACCATCCCCGCCGGATCGTGCCCGTCGGTGGGAATCGCCGGCCACGCGCTCGGTGGCGGCATGGGCCTGGCCGGCCGCCGCTTCGGCCTCACCGCGGACAACCTGCTGAGCGCCCAGATCGTCACGGCGGACGGCAAGTTGCGGACGGCGAGCAGCAACTCCAATCCGGATCTGTACTGGGCGCTGCGGGGCGGCGGCGGCGGGAACTTCGGCGTCGTCACCAGCTTCACGTTCCGCATCCATCCGGTCCCCTCGACCGTTGCGTGGTTCATCGTCGAGTGGCCGTTCTCGAGCGGGAGCGACGCGCTTGCCGCCTGGCAGTCCTGGGCGCCGCACGCCGCGACCACGCTGACTTCGATCTTCCACCTGAACGGTGGCGGTTCCAACCCGGTCCGCGTGACCGGCCAGTACTTCGGCCCGGCCAGCGACCTGGGGCGTCTCCTGGCGCCCCTGACCGCGGTCGGTGGCGCCAGCGTGTCGACGGGCAACCTCGGGTACCTCGACGCGCAGCTGTTCTGGGCCGGGTGCTCGCCTTCGCCGAGCGCACTCACCGCGTGCCACACGGCTGGGACCAGACCGGGCGGGACGCTGATGCGGGAGAGCTTCCAGGCCAAGTCCGACTACGTGTCGAAGCCGCTCCCGGCCGCCGCTCGGAACGCGCTCGTCCAAGCGGCGCAGACCCGGGCCGGGCTTCCGGGCAGCGGCGCGATCCTGTTCGACAGCTACGGTGGCGCGATCAACCAGGTGGCGCCGGGCGCCACCGCGTTCGTACACCGTCGCGTGCTGTTCTGCATGCAGTACCTGAGCTACGGAGGCGGGGCGGCGTGGCTCGCGTCGACCGCGGCGCGGATGCGCCCGTACGTGACGGGCGGGGCGTACTTCAACTACACCGACCCGACCCTCAACAACTGGCAGAGCGCGTACTGGGGCTCGAACTACGAGCGCCTGGCCAAGATCCGGAAACAGATCGACCCGCACCATTACTTCAACTTCCCGCAGGCGATCGGTCGGTGAAGGCAGGCGCTGTCGGTGGACGCGGGCGCTTTACGAGGGGCGAGGCTCCGATTCACCTGCATAGCTCGACACGGGAGCAGCAATCCGCTCGCCGTGTCGAGTTAGGCATGTGGGGCACGCGCAACTCGACACGGCCGTCGCGGGCAGCCCGTCGTGTCGAGTTATGCAGGTCGCAGACCGGGCTCGAGGCGCTTTTCGAACCAATGGTCGGCGAAGGGCTCGTCGTTGAACGGCGGTACCTCGACGTAGCCCACCGATCGATACAGCGCCATCGCCTCGAATAGCATCGCGCTGGTCTCGATTGTCGCCGTCGACGCGCCACTGCGAATCGCGTCGGCCTCGAGTTCGGCCAGGACGCGCCGCGCGATACCGAGGCCGCGGGCGTTCTCGGCCACCCACATGCGCTTGATCTCGGAAGCCGCTCCCGGGTGGTGCTTGACGCCGCCGCACCCGACCGCGTCCCCGTGGCGGTAGGCGACGAGGAACAGCCCGGCGGGTGGTGTCATCTCATGTGGCTGGGCCGAGATGCCCTTAGCCGGGTCGAAGCCGCGCTCGGATCGCCGGTTGAGCTCCGCCACGTACGCGGCGATGCAGCGCTGGGCGTCCGCGCCGGCGGGATCGACGGGGCGTATCGCTATCTCGGTCGAGGTGAGTAGGCGCTTCACGGTCCGCATCGCGGCAATCAGCTCGTCGCGCTCAAGGGGTTCGAGCGGCTCGAGGATCGCGCTGGCCAGCTCGTCGCTGCGGCGGCCGAGCACCGCGAGCTCGGACCGCCCGAGCTTGGTCAACCGCGCGACGCGGACCCGCGCGTCGGCCGGGCTCGGCGTGACGTTGACAAGATCGGCCGCCTCGAGCGCGCGAAGCAGTCGGCTCGCGTGTCCCGCGTCCAGCCCGAGCCTGGCCCTCAGCGAGCGCACCTCGCACCCTTCGACCCCGATCTCCCACAGCACGCGATCCTGGCCGAGCGGTCGGTTACGACCGAGATAGCGGTCGTCGAGCGCGCCGATCCGCTGCGTCACGACCCGGTTGAAGCTCCGGACATGCTCGACCTCGGCCTGCGCGGCCGCCGTGGACATTCTCTGACTTTAGTCAGAGATCGTTGGGCAGGTCAAGTCAACCGCTTCTCAAACCAGTACGACGCCACCGGGTTGCCGTTGTAGTCCGCGATCGGCTCGTAGCCGCTCGAGCGAAACAGCGCCACCGAGGCGTCTTGCTTGGCGCCCGTGTCCAGCCGGACCTTGTCGTAGCCGGCGCCACGGGCAGCTGCCTCCAGCTTGCTGATCAGGGCGCGGGCGACGCCGGCGCCCCGGCCTGCCGGCGCGACGTAGATCCGTTTGATCTCGGCCGTCCGCTCGTCGAGCCGCTTCAGTCCGGCGCAGCCGATCGGTTGCCCGTCCCGGTAGGCGACGAGCCAGCGGCCGCCCGGCGGCTCGACATCGCGTGCGCTCATCCGCGGCGGGACATCCGGGGTCCACTCCGGATACATGGCCTTGATCTCGGCGACGTAGTCGGACACGAGTGTTTGTGACGCGGGGGTCTCGAACGGCTCTTCCTGCACCGTGATACCGAGACTCCTTGCGAACTCGGCGATCGCGGCGACGGTCTCGTCCGGGCGCTCCGTCGGCGGCGAGTGCTGACAGTCGAGGTGGACGCGGCGGACCGGGCCGCGAGCGTGCTCCTCGATCGCGTCGAGTTGGGCCATCGTTCCGTACTGGTCCCGCTCTCCCTGGATCAGAAGCAGCGGGCAGGTGACGCGGGTTACCTCGCTTGTGATGTCCCACGACGGGAACTCCGGATCGAGCCACACGTCGTTCCAGCCGAAGAACGCGGCGTCGGGGTCGCGGTGGTGGCGGGCCAGCCGTTCGCGCAGGTCCCCGGTCTCGTATGCCTCGCGCGCCAGGCGGATCTCGGCCAGGCATATGTCCTCGACGAACACGTGGGGTGCGATCGCGACGACGCCCTCCGCGGGGTGGTGAGCGGCGTAGATCAGCGCGATCGAGGCGCCGTCACTGTGCCCGACGAGCACGGGCTTGTCGATGCGGAGCGCCGCCAGGAGCTCAGGCAACAGTTCGAGCGCCTCCTCGTGCATGAACGTCGGCGTCCGACGCTTCGGCGGCGGGTCCGACTGCCCGTGGCCGTGGCGTGAGAAGGCGACCGTGCGTCGTCCCGTGGCCCGCGCGAGTGCGTTAGGAAATCCGCGCCACAGACCGACCGACCCCAGCCCCTCGTGCAGCAGCACGAGCGCAGATGCATCGGCGGCGCCGGCGATATCGAGGAGTTCGAGCCGGGCGCCGCCGATGTGCAGGGTGTTGGGTGTCGCCGGGGTGGTCGTGGCCGGCGCCAGGTTAGTGGCGCCGGCCAGAGTCAGCTCAGTCGCCGCCGCCGTCACCGCCGCCATCGCCACCGCCATCGCCGGCGTCGAAGCTGGCGCCGCTGTCGTCGAGCGAACCGCTGGCCAGGGATCCGGAATCAAGCGATCCCGAGTCGAGCGAGCCGGAGCCCAGGGAGCCGGAGTCGTCGAGCGAGCCGGTGTCGAGCGACGGGGTTGTGTCGATTGGGGCCGGGGTGGTGTCGATTGGCGCTGGGGTCGTGTCGATCGGCGGGATTGCGGGGGTCGTGTCGATCGGCGGTATGGCCGGGGTCGTGTCGATCGGCGGTATTGCCGGGGTGGTGTCGATCAGCGGCGGCGCGATGTCGACCGGGGCTGGCGTCGTGTCGACCGGGGCAGGCGCTGGCGTCGTGTCGACCGGGGCCGGGGTTGTGTCG
>DATBYI010000825.1:0-4745 GCA_036513815.1 Solirubrobacteraceae bacterium | reverse complement strand
TGGGCATTCTGCCCGCTCCGCGCTTTCCGCTGATCGAGGTTGAGATGGGCCCGAATGACACGCTCCTGCTGTACACCGACGGCCTCATCGAGCACAACCCGCGCATCGATGACGAGCACGCCCTAGCGCGCCTGCTCGGATCTCTCCCCACCGGCAGCGCCGAGGAGCTTCTGTCCGAGCTCGAGAACGCCGCGCTCGGCACCCCACGCCGCCAGCCTCGCGACGACGTCGCGGTGCTGATAATGCGCGTGCCGGTTGGCGGCGCCGTCGACCACCAACATCCTGCGGAGCCCGCGGTTGTCCGGTCCTGACCCTGTCCCATCAGCCCGGCCCTTGGAGCGGCATGTTCCGGCTCATCCACCAACCGTTGTCCGCACGCTACGGCGGGAACTGGTCGATTACGCAAGATTCCTCGGGGCGAGCGACCAGACCTGCGACACGATCGCGCTGGCAGTCAGCGAAGCCCTGACCAACGTGGTGCGGCACGCCTACATCGGGCAGGAACCGGGACCGATCATCGTCGAGGCACGGCTCGAGCGGGCGAATCAGCTTCTCGTGCGGATCTCCGACGAGGGCCGAGGCCCTACACCGCGAGCGGACAGCCCCGGCCTGGGGCTCGGACTCGGTGTAATGGCTCAGACAGCGGACGACTTCAGCATCTCAAACCGCCAGGACGCCCGAGGCACGGTCGTGACCCTCCGCTTCTCTCTGCCCGACCGCGATCCAATCTCCAGGGAACCCGCCGCCGCTCGGAACGTCGACGCCACGCTGCACGATTCATGACAGGCCCAAGCCAATTCGAGATCTCGACCGTCGCACAGGATGGCGGCCAGGTCATCACCCCGGAGGGCGAGCTCGATCTCATCACCGTGCCGCTGTTGGAGCAGCGGCTGAGCGAGGTGTTGCCGACAGGTGACACGGCGCTCGACCTCTCCCGCGTCTCGTTCATCGACAGCACCGGCATCGCGCTGCTCGTGTCCATCTCGGCGATGGCACGCGAGCACGGCTGGCGCCTCGAGCTTCGCGACCACTCTCCCCGCGTCGACCGCCTGATCAAGCTGACCGGCGTCACCGAACTGCTGGGATCTTCCGGGGAGTAAAGCTGCGCGGACTCGAGCACCGCCAGCGTGGGCGAAAACACCGTTAGAGGCCATTAGTCAGGGGCATCCGATCGCTGAAAAACCTTTCATGAGCAACTTTTTAATTCAGCTCGGGTGGACGCAGGGAACTTGAGATCGGCGCCCGGGCGGGCGTATCATGGGTGGGCGTCTTGGGCCGGGGCCCAAGACCTGAGTCTTGGAGCTGTAGAACGGACTCCCATTCAGGACAACGTAGAGATGGGGTAGCCCCAGCGGACAGGCTGTTCGGTGGCCAGCTGTTGTCGGCGATCTCGACCGGCATCGTCAAGATGTTGCGAGAGCATTACGGACGAGGGCCGATCAAGGCCAAGACGTACGCGCTGGATGACATCATCGTGTGTGTGCTTCGCGGGAGCGGCTTCACCGCACTGGAGCAGACGATGATGGACAGCGCCGACGTCGATCGGAACGATCGCGTTGTCGCCATGCGCGAGGACTTCCAGCGCCTGATGGCTGAGCGCTATAAGGCACTGATCGAGGACCTCACCGGTCGCAGGGTGATGGCGTTCCTCAGCCAAGCGCACGTCGAGCCCGATATCACCCTCGAAGTGTTCTTCATCGACCGTCCACTCGAGGGCTTTGGAGCGGTCGAAGTAATCGGGGACGACCCCGCGGCGGCGTAAGTCGACCCGGGGACCGAATCAGGAAACAGATCCATCTGCACCGATTTGGTCAGAGTTCCTGCGCAATTTGGGCGTAAGCTTGAGTGAGGTTGCGCTCGGGGTAAGGTGGTTTTGTCGTCCGACAGGTTCCGTCTGGGCCGGGACCGATCGGGTGACCGTAGGAAGCAGGCACGTCCTTACAGGCTGTATGTAGCGGCCCTGGGTGGGTGCAGAAGCGTCTTGTCGATGCCGACCCTGTGAGGCCGTTATGTCTTCCTCCTCGCCAGCAGCGCTGAACGGCGGATCACGCGACGTGCGTGCCGCGCCTTTCGGCAACCAGGTTGAGCACTCCGCCGGCACCAGTGCGCCGGCGAGGTCCACACGCAGACCGAGTTCTGTTACCGGAATCAGGAGCGGCGCGGCAGCGAGAGAAGCCCGTGAAGCGGCTGCGACTCTCAAGCACCAGCAGCGCGATGAGCTAGACCGGATAGTCGCGGCGACCGTTGAGGTCGGGGAGCTTCTCAGAGAACTCGGCTCAGATGACGTGGATCGGGCGCTGGCGGTGATCGTTGCCGCCCGGTCGCAGCTAGACCACACGGAGCGCGAACTCGTCAGACTGGCCCTCCGCGCCGGGCGAAGCTGGGCGCGAATCGGTGCCGCACTGGGTATGTGCAGCGGCCGGGCCACCCACGAGCACTTCGGAGGCGCCAGGTGAGCGGCACCGCGGAATCCCCGACCGCCCGCCGGCTCCCACGACGCGCTTCGAACGCGTCGCGGACGCCGTTCAATCAACCGTCGCTCATCTCCGAACACGGAAAGCTGCCTGGCTTTAGCTGCGTGGCTTCGGCCGAGGGCCGGAGCGTCACGCGGATTTTGGTCACTGGCGAGCTGGACATCGCCACCACCCCTCAACTGGCCGCCGCATTATCGAGCCCAGCTAACGGCTCGGGGCTCGTGATCCTCGACCTCCGCCAGGTGACGTTCATCGACGCCACCGGGTTGGCCCTGATTCTCGGTGCCGCCAGTCGACTTCGCAGCGCCGACCGCCGTCTCGCGCTGATCCCCGGCCCACGTTCGGTACAGCGACTCTTTGAGATGACACGCACCGATCGCCAACTGGATTTCCTCGCCGCACCAGACGCCAACCGCCTCTCATCCAACGGGGACCTGCAAACCAGTCGCGGCACCTTGCATTAATCCGCTCGCCATCACCTAGCAGGATTGCGAGCGCGCGGCTCGTCGGCCGCTGTCTATGGTGAGCTGCGTGTCGACGCTCGTGCTCTCGGACCTTCATCTGGGGTCGCGTTTGCGACATGACGTACTCACCCAGCCGGAGCCGCTGCGCCGGCTGGTCGAGGCGCTCGCGGGTGTCGAGCGCCTCGTGCTGCTTGGGGACGTCGTGGAGTTGCTCGAACAGCGACCCCAGCGCGCGATGGACGATGCCGAGCCGATCCTGCGTCTGATCGGCAACACGCTCGGACCGGACCGGGAGGTGATCTTCGTTCCGGGCAACCACGATCGGGCCCTGGTCGCCGGTTGGATCCGGCGAGCCGGTGCCAGCCTCGCTCCTGACACCCGCATCCCCCTGGACGCGACCCGGGAGCTGGCGCGCCTCGCCTCCTGGCTTACGCCGGCGCGCGTCCGAGTGCATTACCCCGGCGTATGGCTCGCGCCCGGTGTGTGGGCGACGCACGGGCATTACCTGGATCGCCATCTGCTACCCGAGGCCGCGTTCGGCGTGACGCGCGGTCTCCTCGGCCGCGTCCCGCGACCCGGCGCGGTCCCCATCGACTACGAGCTGGCCGGAGGGCCGTCGCTCACTCGCCTCGAAGCCCGGGTGATAAAGGCGCTCCCGCGCCCGCTCGCCGCGCTGGCAGAAGACCTGGCTGAGCTGATCCGGGCCTCGACGATGCCGCTCCGCCCCCACCGCCTGTTGCGCCCCGGGATGGCACGCTTCACCGCAAGTGCCTTGGGCGCGCAGATGCGTCTCGCGAGCCTCCCCGCGCTCTCGCACGTGGTCGGGCGGCTCGGCGTCGACGCGGATTGGGTTCTGTTCGGTCACGTACATCGACTTGGCCCGCTCCCGGGCGATCTCGACACGCGCTGGCAGGGAGCGCAGGGCCGGCCCCGACTCCTCAACACCGGCTCGTGGGTCTACGAGCCGCTGCTCGTCCACAACGCCACCCCACCACACCCTTATTGGCCCGGCGGGGCCGTCAGCTTGGAAGACGACCGTGCGCCCCGCGCCGTTGGACTGCTCGACGCAGTCCCCGCCGACGCGATGCATTGAGCGTGGACGTGACGTCCGCTCTCACGCTGCGGGCTGGCGCGGCGACTGCTCGTAGTCCGCGCGGTACGCCACGACCGAGCCGACCGTGCGCCGGCGTTCGTCGATATGCGGCTTCGTCCAGGTGTAGCCGGATGCCGCGCGACTGAACCTTCGCCGATCGATCCATCTACGCTCACCGGCGGAAGGGACCCGATCCGTGTTCCAGATAGGCAGGTAGATCTTCCGGAGCGTGAAATGGATCGAGGCGGTATCGCGCCGCAGGTCGCCCCGGCCAAGCATCGTTCGCAACACCCGCAGTCCGTCGCGGGCGGCGTTCAGGTTCGAGACCCCATAGCGGCGCCGCAGCTCGAAGCTGGGTGTCTCGCGGATCTCGAGACCGGCCTTGACCGCGCCCAGCACGAGCTGGGTCTCGATCTCGAACCCATCGGCAGTGAGGGCGAGGACGTCGAGGTTTTTGCGCCAGAAAGCGCAGTAGCCGTAGCAGAGGTCAGTGAAGCGCGATCCGTAGAGGATGTTGGCCATCAGGACGAAGCACTTGTTGCCGGCTGAGCGCAGGAATGTGAAGTCAGCGGACCCGCCCCCCTTCATGTGGCGGGACCCCTTGACGAAATCCGATCCGTCCTTGAGCGCGGCGATGAACTGGTGCATCTCGCGCGGGTCCGTGCTGCCGTCGGCGTCGATCATCACGATGATGTCACCGGTCGCTGCGGCAAA
>DATBYI010000824.1:0-3991 GCA_036513815.1 Solirubrobacteraceae bacterium | reverse complement strand
GGACGGCCTTGGGGATGTCGAGGTGGGCTTGGAAGTCGTTGAAGCGCTGGACGCCGTAGAAGGCGTCCCTGAGGATCAGCGGGGTCCAGCGCTCGCCGATCACCTCGAGCGCCCGGGCGAGCGAGCAATCCTGGTCCGCGTAGTCCTTACCGAGCATGACTCGGGGTTTAGCCGCGGGTTCGGTAACTGAACCGCTGGCCGGTTCTAGCTGTGTCGTCCCGAGACCAGCAGCCGGAGGCCGAGGCCGCCCATCACCGTGCCGGCGGCGCGCTCAATCCACTTGCGCAGAGAGAAGCGCCGGCGCAGCCACTCGCCGATCCGACCCGAGAAGACCCCGAGCGCGAGGTCGATGACCAAGCCGACGGCGAGGAACACGAACCCGAGGACGAGGAGCTGGAGAGTGACCGATCCCGCCCCGGGCGCGACGAACTGGGGAAGGAAGGCCAGGTAGAACAGGATGACCTTCGGGTTGGCCAGGTTGTTGAGCCACGCGCGGACGAACACGCGCTGCGGAGACCGGCCCTCTGCGTCGCCGGCCACGAGCTTGTCGGTCGTGGCGGACCGGAAGTGGGCGACGGCGAGCCACAGCAGGTACACGCCACCGATGATGCGGAGCACGTCGTAGGCGGCCGGCGCGTGCGCGAACAGCGCGGCCAGCCCGGCCGCGGCCGCCACGGTGTGAAACACCATTCCCGTCGCCGCGCCGCAGGCCGCGGCGACCCCGGCCCGCGCTCCGCCCGCGATGCCGTTGGCGAGGATGAACAGCATCCCCGGGCCGGGCACCAATTGGACGACGAGCGCGGCGGACAGGAAGGACAGCAGGAGCTCCCATCTCATGCACCTCAAACGCTACCCCACACGGGCCGGCCTTATCCGGCTCGGTCTCTACTGTCTGGGGTTCATGCCTGCTGCCTTCATCGCGACGCTCCTCGACGGAGAGGCGGTGCTGCGGTTTCCCTACGACGACCGCCTTCGCCTGCTTCTGCGCGCGATTCCCGGGCGCCGGTGGGATCCCGAGAGCCGGGTTTGGCGTGTGCCGCTCGACTCGGACAGAGCCCCCGCGCTGATGGCGCTGCTGGCGACCGTGCCCTACCCGCTCGAGGTCTCCGAGGCGCTCACCCGCGCGCTGTCACGGGGCGCGGCCAGGCGCCCACGCGACGAGCTGCTCGTCGACCTCGCGCGGCCCGACGGCAACTGGTGGTTCAGCTTCGCCACCGACACGGCGGCGGACCTGGCCGAGAGGCTGCTCGACCATCCGAACGCCGATCGCGTGGCGGGAATCGGACGTGGTCAGCTCCCCGTGGACCACCGGGCGGCCCAGATGTTGCGGGCATGCCTGGACAGCGATCGGAGGCTGTGTCTGACCGAAGACGCCCGGCACGCGCTGACCGAGCTGTCGCGCTCGCCGGCGCCCCGGACCGAGGCGACGGGGCCATCACTGCGCAGCGACGTCGAGCTGTGGCGCGATCGGCGGGGCCGCAACTGGATCGTCATCGCGCGCGAGCTCGCTCCGCTGGCGCGGGCCCTGGCCATGGAGAGCCGGCTCGAGACGCTGGACGGCCCGGCCGGTTCGGTGGCGGTGGCGGCGGTCCAGCACGACGCAGTCCAGGTCGCCGAGCTGCTAGACCGGCTCGATCTCGGCTCGGTCGACCCCCGCGTCGAGCGCTGGCTCGCCCGCACGACGACGTGGCGGGGGACGATCGAGGTCGGCGGACCTCGCGCCGCGCCCGTGTTCCTCCTGCTCGGCGACAACGAACGCCTGCCGACCGTGCTGCGCGAGCGCGCGACCGCCTGCCAGGGGGGCGTCACCATGCCGCTCACGCTCGACTCGTGGCGCGCGATCGACGCTCAGACGCTTCACGGTTGGATCAGCCCGGCCGCCAGGCGGTGCGTCGCGGCGATCGAGGCGGGACAGCCGGCGCCCCCGGCCGTGCTCGAGCTCTCGACCGAGCACGACCGGCCTTCGTTCGTGCTCGTTCCCGGCCACGACCACGGGATGGTGGCGGAGTTCGCCCGCGTGGCCGGCGCGCCGGCGATCACGGCGGATCCGTACTGGGTCCCCGAGCTCGACCGGTTCGTCTCCGAGCGCGACCCATGGGTGGCGCCGGACGCGCTGGTCGCGCTCCAGGAGGTCCGCGAGGAGCATGCTCGGGCCGCGGGCCTGGTCGCTCTCTCCGCCGCCACCGATGCCACCCTCGACGTTCCGGGGTTGGGCGGGCAACTCAAGCCCTTCCAGCGCGCCGGCGTGCAATACCTGCTCCAACAGCGCCGCGCGTTCCTGGCCGACGAGCAGGGCCTCGGCAAGACCATCGAGGCGCTGGCGACGATCGAGGCGGACGGCGCCTACCCGGCGGTAGTGGTCTGTCCGGCCAGCCTCAAGCTGAACTGGCTCCGGGAGATCGGGCGCTGGCTCCCCGGCCGGTCGGTCCAGATGCTCGATGGCAAGACCGGTGGCGTGGCGGCCACCGAAATAACCATCATCAATTACGACATCGTCGCCGCCCGGCTCGACGGGCTCACGGCGAAGCGACCACGCGCGGTGGTCCTCGACGAGTCGCACTACTGCAAGAACCCGCGCGCCCAGCGCACCCAGGCCGCCCAGCGGCTATCCGCCGTGGTCCCGCGCGAGGGCCTCGTCCTGGCGCTGACCGGCACGCCGGTCATGAACCGTCCGCCCGAGCTGATCTCGCAGCTGCGGATTCTCGGTCGTCTGGGCGACTTCGGCTCGGGCGCCCAGTTTGGCGAGCGGTTCCGCGGGCCCGACGCACACCAGCGGCTGCACTGGCATCTGCGGGCGCGCTGCTTCGTCCGCCGGCTCAAGGCCGAGGTGCTGCCCCAGCTGCCCGCCAAGACGCGTGCGGTGGTGCCGGTGGCGCTCGACAACGAGGCCGAGTACCGGCTGGCCGAGGAGGATGTGATCGCCTGGCTCCACAGCCAGCCGCTCGACCTCGGCGAGCTCGATGCAAGAGTCGCTGCGGCGCTGCGGGCCGAGCGGCTCGTGCGGCTAAACGCACTCAAGCGCCTGGCCGCGCGCGGGAAGCTCCAGGCGGCGCTGCACTGGATCCACGACTTCCTGAGCTCGGGCGAGGCCCTGGTCGTGTTCGCCCGCCATCGCGAGATCCAGCACGCGGTGCTGAACCGATTCCCGAGCGCGCTTCACGTCCTCGGCGAGGACAGCAACCGGGCCCGCGACCGGGCCGTGCAGGAGTTCCAGGCCGGCGAGGGCGACGCCGGCCAGTTGCTGGTGTGCTCGATCGAGGTCGCGGGACAGGGGATCACGCTCACGCGCGCGTCGAACGTCGCGTTCCTCGAGCTCGACTGGACGCCGGCCAAGCACGACCAGGCCGAGGATCGCTGCCACCGGATCGGTCAGCAGGACGCTGTGAACGCCACCTACCTGCTCGCCGCCGACACGATCGACGAGACGATCGCGACGCTGCTCGAGCGAAAGCGAGCAGTGATCGGCGCCGTGACCGACGGTCGCGACGAGGACGAGCGCGGACTCGTCGACGCCCTCGTGGCGGAGCTCCGCGGCGAGCCGTACCGGCACCTGCGCGCCGTCGCCTGACCCCTGGTCCTCGGCTCCCCGGAGGGTTAAGATGCCTCTATGCCTGGGAGCAGGTCGCTCGCTATGCGTATGGTGCTCGTGACCATCCTGACCCCGCTGGTCGCGTTGGGGCTGCTCGCGGTCGTGATCGCGTTCACACCCAGCCGGTGGCTGCTCGGCCTGATCGTCGGTCTGATGGTCGGCGTGTTTGCCCGGTCGATCAAGCACGTTAAGACCGCGAACGAGTCCGTCCGGCCGCTCTCGGACCGAGAGGATCCCGAGCTGTTCGGGATCCTCGACCGCCTGTGCGCTCTCGCCGACATGCCGAGGCCCTCGGTCATCCTGAGCGACGAGGCGCAGCCCAACACGTGGGTCGTGGACTTCCCTGGCCGGCCGCCGCGGCTGTACATCACGCGGGGCCTGCGCAACATGCTGACGCTCGAG